>NZ_CAKKMM010001556.1:0-1141 GCF_918698205.1 Microbacterium sp. Bi128
CCAGTCGGCTACCTTGTGGGGTATCGGGCCGGCGGAATCCTGGTCCAGTTGGCGCTTACCATGCTTCCGGAAGGACCGGATGCCCTCTGGAGGATGAATATCGCCACCTCCCACGACCGCATCGAGGTGAATTTCCCGCCCGCCTTTGTCCATGCCGGAAGCGCGGCCACCCGAGTGCGAAGCATGGACGGGCAGTGGACGGAGTACAGGCGGGATCCGGAAGACGGCTATATGGCTGAGTGGCGCCTGCTTGCCTCGCTCCTTGAAGGCGGGGTCCCGGTGGAGTACGACGAGCTGCTGGCTGACTCGCAGTTTGCAATCGACCTGGCCGATGCTGCCGCAGCGAAGGTTCTGGAAGGGGTGTCGCAATGAGTTCGGCAGATCCAGGGCTCGGCATCTTCACGGTGTTACCTTCCTATGTCGCGGCTGTCGCCGAGCTTTCCGTCAGTGCTGCACTCACCAGAGGCGTCAGCGGGGCGGTGGCTGTGGTGCCTGGATCCGGCGATTGGTGGCAGGGCATGCTGGACGCCCGGGCCAGGGGAGCGGCGGCCGTGGTGATTGCGGACCCTGCTGCGCTCCCGCAGAAAGGAATCGGAGCCTACCCGTGGCCCGGTGACATCCCGGTCATCGTTGAGCGTCCCCGGCTGCGCCCGGATGTGGTTGCCGATGCCCTCCGGGCCAGACGAGGCAGGCCGGCCCGGATCGTCACCGTCGAGTGCGCTGCCCCCGCGGCAGGCGTTGAAGCGGTAATCCGCGACGGCTTGGGCTGGGCCCGGTCACTGGTCGGGGGCCCGTTGACGCTCCAGGTGTGCAGTGCCACGGCGCAAGCCAGGATTGCCCTGCTGGATTCAGGGGGATCCGCGGGCGGGGCAATGCCCGTCACCCTGGGGGCGACGGCGGCAGCAGGCCTTCACGCCGACGGCCTGCTCCAGGTGCTGGCCCTCGGCGAGGTGCGAACCGAAGTCACCATTGACCAGCAGGCCGGGCTGACGCGGCTGGAGACGTCCACCGGGGACGGGACACTAAGGGCTCCGGAGCGCTATGAATCATCAGCCCGTCTGGCGCTGCGCCGGGCTATCGAGGCGCGGTCTTCCGGTCAGCCCGGAACGGACCTGGATGAGCTGCTCGAGGACATGTCCCT
>NZ_CAKKMM010001557.1:0-1141 GCF_918698205.1 Microbacterium sp. Bi128
GGGCCATGGAATCGGCGCGGGCGCTGACGTCAGCCAACGAGAGTTCGCGCAGGGCCAGGGCCACCTGCCCGTAAGATCTCCGGGCCTGCTGGCCGGGGGCAAACATCTCGTCGTAGGCGCCGGTGCGGCCGGCGGCCTCGGAGTATTCCTGGAATAGGTCAGACATGGTCACTAGCCAACCACTTTTTTGTTGCGAAATCATTTCGGCGGCCCGCGGCGCGGCGCTCAGTGCTGGCCGCGCAGTCCGGGCCGCCTGCCGGGACGGCCGCGGTTACGGCTTTTAGGGCCGGGTACGGCAATGTAGGGGCGTGCCCCCCAAGAGATCCGCCACCGCCTCAGCCCTGAGAGACGCCGCGCCAGGCCTGGCCGGCGCCGCGGCGGCCGTCGCCGTCGCCGTCGCCGCCCACCTGCTCCTTCCCGCGCTGCCGGCGATGACAATGGCCGTGCTCCTCGGGCTGCTGGCGGCCAACCTGCCGGGCGTGTCTGGCTGGACCGCCGGGCCGGCGCGGCCCGGGCTGGACTTCGCCGGCAAGCACCTCATGCGGGCCGGGATCGTGCTGCTGGGCCTGAAAGTCAGCCTCGGCGATGTGCTGGGCCTGGGCTGGGCTGCGCTCCTGCTCGTGACCGCCGTCGTGCTGGCCGCTTTCGCCGGGACGTACGGAATCAGCAGGCTCTTCCGGCTGCCGCCCCGCGTGGCGCTGCTGGTGGCCACGGGATTCGCCATCTGCGGGGCGTCAGCGATCGGGGCGATGGCCGCCGTGCGCCGAATCCGGCAGGAGGAAACCGTGCTGCCGGTGGCACTCGTGACCCTGTGCGGCACGCTGGCGATCGGTGTGTTGCCGCTGCTCGCGCGGCCGCTGGGCCTGGGTCCGGAGATCTTCGGGGCGTGGACCGGCGCCTCCGTCCACGACGTCGGGCAGGTGGTCGCCACCGCCCAGACCGCCGGCACCGCGGCGCTGGCCGTCGCCGTCGTCGTTAAACTCACCCGGGTGATCCTGCTGGCACCGATGGTCGCCGCCGCGGGCTTCCATCACCGGCTGGGCACCGCAGCCGACGGCGCCAAGCGCCCCCCGGTGGTCCCGCTGTTCGTCATCGGATTCGTGGCCCTGGCGGGCCTGCGCACCACCGGGTGGCTCTCCCC
>NZ_CAKKMM010001558.1:0-1140 GCF_918698205.1 Microbacterium sp. Bi128
CCTGGGGATGCGAGAGGTCGAAGACCTCTTGCAGACGCGTACGGGCCTCTTCGCCGTCATCCGAGGAACGGATGACCTGGATGACCTCGTCGATGTCGAGGATCGCGATGAGCAGACCCTCCACCAGGTGCAGGCGCTCGCGCTTGCGGGCCAGGCGGTACTCGCTGCGGCGCGTGATGACCCGCAGACGGTGGTCGAGGTAGACGCGCAGCATCTCCCGCAGTCCCAGGGTCTGGGGCTGGCCGTCGACCAGTGCGACGTTGTTGATGCCGAAGGAGTCCTCGAGCGGAGTGAGCCGGTAGAGGTGCTCGAGCACCGCCCGCGGGTCGAAACCGGTCTTGATGCCGATGACGAGCTGCAGCCCGTGCTGCCGGTCGCTGAGGTCGGTGACATCGGCGATTCCGGTGAGCTTCTTGGACTGCACGGCGTCTTTGATCTTCTCGATCACACGCTCGGGTCCGACGAGATAGGGCAGCTCGGTGATCACGATGCCCGTGCGGCGCGGGCCGAGCGGCTCGATCGAAGCCTTCGCGCGCGTGCGGAAGGACCCGCGGCCGTGCGTGTACGCGTCCTTGATGCCGTCCAGCCCGACGATGATGCCGCCCGAGGGCAGGTCGGGGCCGGGCACGAACTCCATGAGCTCCTCGACCGTGGCATCCGGGTTCTGGAGGAGGTGCGTCGCCGCCCCGACGACCTCGATGAGGTTGTGCGGCGCCATGTTCGTGGCCATACCGACAGCGATACCGGTGGCGCCGTTGACGAGGAGGTTGGGGAACGCGGCCGGCAGCACGTCGGGCTGCTGGAACTGCCCGTCGTAGTTCGGGATGAAGTCGACGACGTCCTCGTCGAGGTTCTCGGTGAGCGCGAGCGCGGGCGGCGCCAGTCGCGCCTCGGTGTACCGCGGGGCGGCGGGGCCGTCGTCGAGCGAGCCGAAGTTGCCGTGCCCGTCGATCAGCGGCACCCGCAGCGAGAAGTGCTGCGCCAGACGCACCAGGGCGTCGTAGATCGGGGCGTCGCCGTGGGGGTGCAGCTTTCCCATGACCTCGCCGACGACGCGCGCGCTCTTGACGTGACCGCGATCGGGACGCAGACCCATTTCGGCCATCTGGTAGAGGATGCGGCGCTGAACGGGCTTCAGAC
>NZ_CAKKMM010001559.1:0-1139 GCF_918698205.1 Microbacterium sp. Bi128
TCTACGGACAAACTAGGCGACATGACCCCAACGTCACCGCCACTGCTCTGCGCGCCCAGCGTCATCTTGCCATTCTTCAAAGTGAGCTCTGCGAGCGCTCCAGGAATGCCGCCGGAAGCCCGGACTTCGGCATTGTTCTGGATCATGAGCAAATAGTTCCGGTCACCGTCCGCTCCCAACATGCCGGGGGCGATTTCGGCCGCATTCGCGGATGCGTCGAGTGCACCAGTCACGGCCTTCAACTGTTCCCTGGCCAGTCTTAACGGCTCAGCAACCTGCGGCAACAAGGCCTCAGCATCAATATCTGCCAGCCGCTGCGCCGAGGCGCCGACCGCGTGAGCCGCGGCTGAGATGTTGGGGGACGCTTTTCGGATAGGCTCCAGGTCCGTTCCGGCGCTGCTGGGCACCAAGCTGTCCCAGTTCAGTGATTCGAACACATTGACAAGCGGAGCGATCCCCAAGTTTGCCACGTCGTCTGCTGAACGGGCTACCTCCGCAACCGCGCTGAAGTTCGCGCCCAGAACGGGAATCCCTGCGGCCAGAGTCCAGAAGGGGTCGTCTGCCGCGGCTCTCGCCACGCTGGTGTGGGATCGGAGTTCGTCAAGCCGGTGGGCGGCAGCGCTTGGCTGATTTTCGCCGATGTCCTGCTTCAGGATTGGAATGAGACGCAAAGAAGCGTCGAGTTCGCTCTTAATCACTGAGGCCCTGGAACTAAGCCAAGCCGTGCTGCCCAATCCCACGACTACAACGGCGGTCAGGCAGGCTGCGCCAGCCCAACGACGCCTAAGTTTCTGGTTCGTCGACGACTCTCGGGTGCCGACCCCTCGCGCCGATTCTTTGGACCCCTCGGATTCCGTCATGGCTACGCTCGTCCCAAGCCTCGGTAGCTCCAGCCTGCGGCACGCCACTTGGATGCGTCTAGTACATTGCGACCGTCCAGAATGCGCGGCGAAGAGACGGCTGCCCCAACTTCGTAAGGATCGAGATTTCGGTACTCCGTCCACTCCGTGAGCAAGAGAAGCGCGTCAGACTTCGCTAGGGCCGCATCTGTGTCGGGCTCATAGTGGAGTTCGGGGAACCTTCTAGCGGCGTTCTGCAGAGCCTTGGGATCTGTAACCGTAACGACTGCTCCCTGGAGC
>NZ_CAKKMM010001560.1:0-1139 GCF_918698205.1 Microbacterium sp. Bi128
GCCCTGCAGTGGCCAAAGGATTCGCCAGGGACTACACAAAGATGTGGGACCAGCGCTATCAATCCCTGGCGACGTCCCTCGATAGCGGTGACGAGACCGCAGCACTGGACGCCGTCCTGAGCCTGAAGACGTCCTCTGCGATGGTCGGCGGCGTCCGTCTGGCTCAGCTCTCCCGAGAGCTTGAGGACGCCATCCGCGTCCGGGACGCTCACCTGGCGCGGCTGCTCCTGCGTGAGGTTGCGGAGAGCGGAAACGACACCGTGGACGAACTGCAGCTCAGGCACAACCTCGGAGACAGCTAGTCCACGGCAGGCGTGAGCCGGTACCCAACGCCACGAATGGTCTGGAGCCAACGAGGTTGCAGCGGATCCTCCCCCAGCTTGCGACGCATGTTGCCAATATGTACTTCGACGGCACGCTCGTCGGATTCACTGATGTAGGCATCCGCGCTGTAATGCTGACCCCGCACTACCCGCACCAGATCAGTCTTCGACCGGACGGCACCTGCCCCTTTCAACAGGGCATGCAGGAGATCGAACTCACTGCGCGTGAGGCTGGCAGGAATGCCATCAACAGTGACCGAACGCGTGTGCGGGTTAAGTACCAGGCCGTTGTGCCGGAATTCCAAACCGTGGGACAGGACAAGGGCCTTTGACGGTGCCGTTCCCGGATCCAAGGACTTGGCCTCAGGGCCGTCCTGCCGAGGCCGGCGCATCATCGCAGACACCCGGGCTCGGAGCTCGCGCGGCCGGAACGGTTTGGTCATGAAATCATCGGCACCGGTATGCAGTGCGGTCAGCGTGTCCAACTCGTCCGTCCTCGCCGTCAGCATGACCACGTAGGCATCGCTAAACTGTCGAATTCGGCGCAGGACTTCAAAGCCGTCAATATCGTTGAGGCCAACGTCCAAGGTGACAACGTTGGCCTTCTGATTCCGCACGACCTCGACCCCCTCGCGACCGCTCGCTGCGCCGTGGACGTCAAATCCCGCCTGGCTCAACACAGCTTCGACAAGATGACGCACGTCGTCGTCGTCTTCCACAACTACGGCGACTCCCAAGTCAGTCATGGCCCCCCTCACATCTGATGCGACACCTACCCCCATAGCGGCCGCGTCGGTACTGCTGTGCAATCATGAT
>NZ_CAKKMM010001561.1:0-1138 GCF_918698205.1 Microbacterium sp. Bi128
ACGCCGGACAGCCTTTAGGCCCCCCCGCCGCCGCGCACCCCGGGAACCCGGCCCGCCGGCGTCGTAAGCCCCCCGAAGGCTGCTTCGCGTGACGAACACGGTAAACTGCTGCCGCCAGTCGCAGGCTGCCGGCTGCGGCGGCTGCCGGCAACGCAGAAGCCCCCGCTCCCCCAAAGGGGAACGAGGGCTTCTGCTGTATCACCAGACAAACAGGTGCAGGTGTTACTTGGCCTTCTCGAGGATCTCGACCAGACGCCACCGCTTGGTAGCGGACAGCGGGCGGGTCTCGGCGAGGAGCACGAGGTCGACGATGCCGGCGCTGTTCTCTTCGTCGTGAGCCTTGATCTTGGCGGTGCGGCGGATGACCTTGCCGTAGAGGGCGTGCTTCACGCGGTCTTCGACCTGGACAGTGATGGTCTTTTCCATCTTGTCCGAGACGACGTAGCCGCGCTTCGTCTTACGGTACCCGCGCTCGTCAGCCTTGGCTGCGTCGGAAACAGTTTCCGTCACGTTCTCGTCCTTTTCACTCACTTGGCATCCTCCTCGTTCTTTGCAACCTTGTCAGCAACGAATGCTTCGTAGGCAGCCTTGGTGAAGACTACGTCGTCGGAAACGAGAACGTCGTAGGTGTTCAGCTGGTCTGCGTACAGAACGTGAACTTCCTCGAGGTTGCGCACGGACAGTGCAGCAACATCGTTGGCGCGCTCAATGACAACGAGCAGGTTCTTGCGCTCGGAAACTCCGCGCAGGGTTGCCAGTGCTTCCTTGGAGGACGGCGTGGAGCCGGCAACCAGGTCAGCAACGACGTGGACGCGGCCGTTGCGGGCGCGGTCCGAGAGTGCGCCGCGCAGTGCAGCAGCAATCATCTTCTTGGGGGTGCGCTGGCTGTAGTCACGCGGCGTGGGGCCGTGGACAACGCCACCACCGGTCATGTGAGGAGCACGGATGGAACCCTGACGGGCGCGGCCGGTGCCCTTCTGCTTGAACGGCTTGCGACCTGCACCGGAAACCTCGGCGCGGGTCTTGGTCTTGTGGGTACCCTGGCGAGCAGCAGCGAGCTGGGCAACGACGACCTGGTGCAGCAGCGGCACGTTGGTCTGTACGTCGAAGATCTCTGCAGGCAGGTCAACCTTGACAG
>NZ_CAKKMM010001562.1:0-1138 GCF_918698205.1 Microbacterium sp. Bi128
GGCTAGGTCATGCCGGAAGACCTGCTCAAGTTCGGGCTGATCCCGGAGTTCATCGGCCGGTTGCCCGTCATCACCACCGTCTCCAACCTGGACCGCGCCGCGCTCATCCAGATCCTCTCGACGCCGAAGAATGCCCTCGTCAAGCAGTACCAGAAGATGTTCCAGCTCGACGGCGTCGAGCTCATCTTCGAGGACGAGGCCCTCAACACCATTGCCGACCAGGCGCTGGAGCGCGGCACCGGGGCCCGGGGGCTGCGCGCCATCATGGAGGAAGTCCTGCTCCCGGTCATGTTCGACCTCCCCAGCCGCGACGACGTCGCCAGCGTCGTGATCACCGAAGAGGTCGTGACCAAGAAGGCGACGCCCACGATGATCGCCCACGACGAGGTCAAACGGCGCAAATCCGCCTGATCCGGAATATTAACGCGGCCAAGGTCGCTGTAATTTTTAGCGCGCCGTGTGCGTGATCCGCGCCGGCGCTTTCCTCGCAGACTTCCCTAAGGAGAACACCTGTGTCTGAAACCATGACCAACAAAGCCGACTTCTGGTTCGACCCGATGTGCCCCTTCGCCTGGGTCACCTCCCGCTGGATCGGTGAAGTCGAAGAAGTCCGCGACATCAAGACCGAGTGGCATGTCATGAGCCTCGCCGTGCTCAATGAGGGCCGCGAGGAACTGCCCGAGCAGTACCGCGAGTTCATGAAGAAGGCGTGGGCTCCGGTCCGCGTCATCACCACCGCCGCTGAACAGCACGGTGCCGAATTCATCAAGGCGCTCTATGACTCCATGGGCACCAAGATCCACAACGAAGGCATCAAGGACATTGACGAGGTCATCGCCAAGTCGCTGGCCGAGGCCGGACTGCCGGCCGAGCTTGCCGCCGCGGGCCAGAGCGACGAATTCGATGCAAAGCTGCGCGCCAGCCACGAGGCCGGCATCTCGCTGGTCGGACAGGACGTGGGCACACCCGTCGTCGCCTTCAACGGCACGGCCTTCTTCGGCCCGGTCCTGACGCGCATCCCGCGCGGCGAGGAAGCAGGACAGATCTGGGACGCCACGGTGACCCTGGCATCCTTCCCGTACTTCTTCGAAATCAAGCGCAGCCGTACCGAAAGCCCGGTCTTTAACTAGGCCTGAAC
>NZ_CAKKMM010001563.1:0-1137 GCF_918698205.1 Microbacterium sp. Bi128
CCCCGGAGCCCGGCGGACCGTCCGGGAGTTGCCCGGATTGCGGGTAATCTAAGAGAGTTCCGGAGCCGGCACGGTCGCTCCGGAGCAGTTCATGGCAGGCAGCAAAAGGCGAGGTTGATGGTCCACATCTGGAACGATCTGTCCGAGGTCCCGGCGGACTTTGGTCCTTCGGTTGTCACGTTCGGCAATTTCGACGGCGTGCACCGCGGCCACCAGCAGGTGCTGTCGCAGCTCATCCGTACCGCCCGGTTGAAGCACGCACGCGCCGTCGCCATCACCTTCGACCCACACCCCGCGCAGGTACACCGTCCGGAATCGGCTCCCGAACTGATCATGGGGCTGGAGGACAAGCTCATGGCCCTCGGAGAGCTCGGCCTCGACGCCGTGCTGGTGATGAAGTACTCGATGGAGCTCGCCAGCCTCACCCCCGAGGAATTCGTCGCGACAGTGCTGGTCGACAGCCTCAAGGCCAGCCACGTGGTGATCGGCCACGACGCCCGGTTTGGCCGCGGCAATTCCGGCGACCTCGCCACCATGCAGGAGCTGGGCAAGAAGCTCGGATTCGAGGTGCTGGTCATCAGCGAATTCGGCTCAGAGGGCTTTCCCATCCACGACGACGACGGCACGGACCGCCGCTGTTCGTCCACGGGGGTGCGCGAGGCCCTGCGCGCGGGCGACGTCGCCACCGCCGCTGCCGTCCTCGGCAGGCCGCACCGGATGCGCGGCGAGGTGGTGCACGGTGCCGCACGCGGCCGCGACCTCGGGTTCCCCACCGCGAACCTCTCCTCGACGGCCACCGGGTACATCCCCGCGGACGGCATCTACGCCGGCTGGCTCGTGGACCAGGCAGGCACGCGCTGGCCCGCCGCCATCTCCGTAGGCTCGAACCCGACGTTCGACGGCGTGAGCCGTCAGGTCGAGGCCCACGTGATCGACCGCCCGGAAGAGTCTCCCGACGACTTCGATCTGTACGACCAGACAGTTGTGGTGGAATTTGTCGCCAGGCTCCGCGGCATGGTGGCGTACCGTGGGGCTGAAGCTTTGGTGGAGCAGATGCGCCTGGACGTCGTCCAGGCCCACGACCTCCTGTTCGCCCGCTAAAAACCGGGCCGGATCGGCGTCGGCCCCGCGCTGACA
>NZ_CAKKMM010001564.1:0-1137 GCF_918698205.1 Microbacterium sp. Bi128
CGCCGCCAGCGCTGCTGCGCACGCCACCGGGTTGCCGCCGTAGGTGCCGCCGAGGCCGCCCGGGTGGACGGCGTCGAGGAGATCGGCGCGGCCGGTGATGGCGGAGAGCGGCATGCCGCCGGCGATGCCCTTGGCCATGGTGATGATGTCCGGGACAACACCTTCGTGGTTCACGGCGAACCATTCACCGGTGCGGCAGAAGCCGGACTGGACCTCATCGGCGATGAACACGATGCCCTTGTCCTTGGCCCAGTCCGCCAGCGCGGGCAGGAACCCGTCGGCGGGGACAATGAAGCCGCCCTCGCCCTGGATCGGTTCGATGATGATCGCGGCAACCTGCTCGCCGCCAATCTGCTTCTCGATCATGGTGATGGCGCGCTTGGCAGCCTCGGCACCGGTGATCTCCGGGTTTTCCTCGCGGAACGGGTAGCTCATCGGCATGCGGTAGACCTCGGGCGCGAACGGGCCGAAGTTGGTCTTGTACGGCATGGCCTTGGCGGTCAGCGCCATGGTCAGGTTGGTGCGGCCGTGGTAGGCGTGGTCGAACGCGACGACGGCGTCCCGGCCGGTGGCCAGGCGGGCCACCTTGACGGCGTTTTCGACCGCCTCGGCGCCGGAGTTGAACAGCACCGTGCGCTTTTCGTGGTCGCCCGGGGTGAGGCGGTTCAGCTGCTCGGCAACGGCGACATAGCCCTCGTACGGCGTGACCATGAAGCAGGTGTGGGTGAAGTGCTCCACGGCTTCCTTCACGGCGCCGACGACGGCGGGGTCCGAGGCGCCGACGCTCGTCACGGCGATGCCGGAGCCGAGGTCAATGAAGGAGTTGCCGTCGACGTCGTGGATGATGCCGCCGTCGGCGTCGGCCACGAAGACCGGGACGCTGGACGCGACGCCAGCGGCGACGACCGCCTTGCGGCGTTCGGTCAGGGCGACGGACTTGGGGCCCGGGAAGTCGGCCTGGACGCGGCGCTTCTGCTCGAGCCGGTAGGTGATGTCATGTGCGGTGGTGGTCATGGGAAGGCCTTCCTAAGCGTGCGGTTGAGGCGCGCGAGTTATGCGTCAGGTTGAGTTAGCAGCGTCTGCATTATGCGTCTGCGTTATGCGTCGAGCGCACTCATGACGTGCTTGATGCGGGTG
>NZ_CAKKMM010001565.1:0-1136 GCF_918698205.1 Microbacterium sp. Bi128
CAGGGAGCCTGCAGCGCGAATGGTCCAGGGCATTCATCCTGGTGATCCTTGCCCTGCTCGCAGGGGCCGCGGTAACTCTGGTCGGCGTCCGTTTTGTCACGGACCAGATCCAGCACGCCGCCGCACAGCACCGCGTCGAGTCGGAGGCCATCTCCGAGCTCCGGACCGGCATCGAGACCCACGAACAAGCCGGACTCCAGCTGTTGTCCGCAGGACCCGCAGATCCGGCCGCCTTTTTGCTGCAACAAAAGGACCTCTCCGCCCAGTTCGATGCCACCGCCCGGATCCTGCCGGAGGCGTACGGCATGCGGGCCACAGTCCGCGGGGCCCGGGCCGCCTGGCAGGAGGGACTGTCCGCGCACAATCTCTGGGGAAGCCAGGTGGCCACTCTCCACGGCAACCGAGTGGCGGAGGCGCCGGCGTTCGCCGCATCCAGCGCCAAGGCCCGCGCCCTGCTCGCCGACGTCCGTCGCGCTTCGCTCGACGCGCTTGACGACGGCGTCGCCCGTGGGGCCGGGCTTCAGCAGATGGTATCGACCGTCCGCACGGCCCTCTTTGCGCTGGCCGCGGGCGGGGTGTTCTTTTTCCGCCGGCGGATGACCAAGTACCTGATGCGCCCTGTGGAGGGTCTGTACCGCGGGGTCGTGAAGCTGCAGTCCGGTGATTACAGCCACCGGATCAGCGTTGTCCGCAATGACGAACTTGGCCAGCTGGCCGAGGCCTTCAATTCCATGGCGGCCACCGTGCACGACAACCACCTGGAACTGACCTTCCGCGCCACCCACGACCCGCTCACGGGACTGGCCAACCGGGCAGTCCTCACCGAACGCCTCACCGCCGCGTTCGACCCCGGAACAAAGAACCCGGAAACAGCTGGCGCCGAGGTCTGCGACGGGCGTGAAGGCCTGCTGGTCATCGACGTCGACGACTTCAAAGACGTCAACGACTCGCTGGGCCATGAGGGCGGCGACGCGTTGCTCATCCAGCTGGCCCAACGGCTGCGGGGCTGCGTGCGCGGACATGACCTCGTCGCCCGGCTGGGCGGCGACGAATTCGCGATCGTCGTGACGGATGAGGGCGGCACGGCGACGGACGACGTCGCACGGCGCATCCAGGACACGCTGCGGGACCCTTTC
>NZ_CAKKMM010001566.1:0-1135 GCF_918698205.1 Microbacterium sp. Bi128
CCATCACACTGCTGGGCCGGATGGAGCGCGAAAACGCCAAAATCGGCCTTGCCACCATGTGCATCGGCGTCGGCCAGGGCACGGCCATGCTGCTGGAGCGCGTCTAGTGGCGGCCCCGGCCCTCGACCCGGCTGGCTTCGGCACGCTCCTGGTCGAAGAGCGCGAGGACCGCGTGGTGGTGGTGCTCAACCGCCCCGAGGTCCGCAACGCGATCGACCAGCAGATGGTCGATGAACTCCACACCGTCTGCGCCCATCTCGAGCGGCACCCCAAAGTCCTCATCATCGCCGGCTCCAAGGGGGTTTTCGCCTCCGGCGCCGACATCGGGCAGCTGCGCGAGCGGCGCCGCGACGATGCCCTGCAGGGCATCAACTCCACCATTTTCGTCCGGATCGCCAAGCTGCCGATGCCCGTCATCGCAGCCCTGGATGGCTTCTGCCTCGGCGGCGGCGCCGAACTGGCGTACGCCGCGGACTTCCGGATCGGCACCCCGTCCGTCAGGATCGGCAATCCCGAAACCGGACTCGGCATCCTGGCCGCCGCCGGTGCCAGCTGGCGCCTCAAGGAACTCGTGGGGGAGCCCGTCGCCAAGGAAATGCTGCTCGCCGGTGCCGTGCTGCGCGCAGACCGTGCCCTGGCCGTCAATCTCATCACCGAAATCCATGAACCGGCCGGGCTGATGGCCGCGGCCCACAGCCTCGCCGACCGGATCGCCACACAGGACCCGCTCGCCGTCCGGATCACCAAATCCGTGTTCCACGCCCCGGCCGAGGCGCATCCCCTCATTGACCAGCTGGCACAGGGGATCCTCTTCGAATCCCAGGCCAAGTTCGACCGCATGCAGACATTCTTGGATAAGAAATCAGCCAAGAAAACAGAGAAAAAGTCCGCCAAAGATTCCGGGAAGCAGAAATAGACATGGGCAACTCCGTACTCCCCGCCAACCTTCCGACAGCAGTGGGAGTCCTCGGTGGCGGCCGCATGGGCGCAGGCATCGCCCACGCCTTCCTGATCAACGGAGCCAACGTCGTGGTCGTCGAGCGCGACGAGGCGTCGGCCGAGGCCGCCCGGGAGCGGGTCGAGTCCGCCGCCGCCAAGAGCATTGAGCGCGGCGCCGTGGACGGCAACCTGGACG
>NZ_CAKKMM010001567.1:0-1135 GCF_918698205.1 Microbacterium sp. Bi128
CACCGGCGCAGGCTGCTGGCCGGGTGATGCCGCCGGCGCCGGCTCGGCTTGCGCCGGATGCCGTTGCCGGCCGGGGTTGCGTGGAGCCTCAGAGGTGCTGGATGCCCGCCCGCTGCATGGCGTCTTTGTAGACCTCGACGTTCTTGGCGAGGAGCTCTTCCTGCTTGGCCGGAGATACCGCGAAGGCGCGGCCGCCAAGTGCGGTGGCCTTGTAGATCTTGACACCATGATTCTTCAGCGAGGAATGGTAGGTCTTCTCGAAAAGCGTCAGGAAGGAGTGGGCGTCCGCGCCGTGGGCAATAACGGCCGAGACGCGCTTGTTGATCTTGAGGAACTGGCGGAAGGGCCGGAGGCCGTCCGTCTTCTCCTGGACGTTCAGGGCCGAGGATGCCTCCGGATCGCGGATCCACGGGTAGGCGTTCCACGGCATCACATAGCGGGGGTCCAGCTCTGCGGCCTCGTAGATGGAGGTGGCGCGGCGGGCGGCTTCATCGTCGTTGAAGTGCGAGACAAAGCCCGATTCGGTGCCCTTGCCCGGGCTGATATGCAGGCTGACGATCCGGCATTCGTCCTCGTCGTGGATGGGGTCGATGTACGGGACCACGGATCCAGGCTTCTTTTCCATGAGTTCGTCACACAGCTGCGTCACGGCGGCGATGTTCGGCTCCTGCAGCAGGGTCTTCTTTTCGTCCCAGTCAATCGTCACGATTTCTCCCTCAGCACTTGGCGTCCAGAATCAGGCGGCTTCCTCCACTCTACGCTTTCGCGGCAGGGGGTGTTTCGGCCGGGACCTATTCGGCCGGGGCTGCGCGGGGGTTTGCCCTGAGTCAACGGCCCTCTGGTGACGGCCGTGAGGCGGGCGTAGGCTTAAAGCGCCTGCAGGTAACCATCTGATGACTCCGGGTTGTTCGGGACACGGAAGTGTCCGAGCCGTCTCTTAGCGAGTTCGCGAAGGTACCTGCAGGCCTGATGTCTGCCGCCGCCCAGGTGGTCGGGCGCTTTTCTTTGCCGCTGACCTGCTGGATGCGATGAAGCGTGGCGGAGCCGAGGGCAAGAGCCGCGAATCGAGTGCTTCGAATAGCGGCCCGTCGCCCGGCAACTGTGCCCCGAGGCCGAGCCAATGTTAGTTCGGGCC
>NZ_CAKKMM010001568.1:0-1135 GCF_918698205.1 Microbacterium sp. Bi128
GAGCTGACCGACGTCGACGGCATCCCTGTCACGGCGCCGCCCCGCACTTGGCTGGATCTGGCCGCAGTCCTGCCGCTCAACTACCTCATCGCGATGGGAGACCAGCTCATCCGACAGCCCAGGCCCAGCCTCGAACTGAGGTCGGAGCCCTACGCCTACAAGGATGGCCTGCGGTTGCTGATCCGCCAGCATCCCAACATGAAGGGCGTCGAGAAGGCGCGGCTTGCGCTGGACGAGATGCGGGTGGGAGCAGACTCTTTCCCGGAGACATTCCTGCGGCTGGCGCTGTTGGATGCGCGTCTGCCGGAGCCGGAGCTGCAATTGAGGCTCGACCCGGAAGACCCGCGCTCACCGGCTGCAGACATGGGCTACCGGAGGTACGGGATCGCCATGCAGTACGACGGCGTCCACCACCTCACGCGGGAACAGCAGACCCGGGACAACCGGCGAGACGAAGCGTTCCGCAGCGCCGGATGGGCGTATTTCAAAGTCAACGCCGATGATCTTGCCGAGGGATTCGACAGCGTCATCACCCGGATCAAGAGGGCCCGGCTCCGCGCCTAAGCAAACTCCTGCCCTCATGACCCGCCACACCAGCGCGGGGTCATATCGAGCCCATAAAGGGGCCCCGGATGGGCCGGAGGTGACCCCGAGTTGCTTTGAGCGAGAGGGAGGTCAGTGGCTGCGGTGGTCCTGGATGGTCATGCGCGGGCCAAATGTCGGTTTCCGGAAGCCGCTCAGCCCGATCATCCGGACCACCCGCTGCCGGTGCCCCGCCCATGGAGCCAGCAGCCTGAGCATGCCGGCGTCGTCTGTCCGGCGGCCGGTCAGGGCGGCGCCCACGTAGGCCGCAAGGTGGTAGTCGCCGACCGAGATCGAATCCGGGCAGCCGTGCGTGCGCTGCACTACCTCCGCCGCCGTCCAGACCCCGATTCCGGGCAGCGTCTGCAGCTTGGCCGCCGCCTCCGCGGCGGGGAGGGCGGCGAGCCGTTCCAGCGCGGCGGCCGAACGCAGCGCCCGCATGACGGTTGCCGACCGCTGCGGGCCCACGCCGGCCTTGTGCCACTCCCAGGACGGGATGTGCAGCCACTGCGCGGCCGTCGGCTGGACCAGCAGATTGGCGGGCGCGACGGTG
>NZ_CAKKMM010001569.1:0-1134 GCF_918698205.1 Microbacterium sp. Bi128
CCCGTCATCGCTGAGCCGCCGCACGACGTTTCGGCCCAGCTTTCCGCTTCCTCCGGTAACAGCAACTTTCATCAGGAACTCCTCGGGTGGCAGGCTCGGCTGACCGTCATGGTCCGGCCGGGGGCCGGCACCTGCTCCGGCGCCGGCGGTCACCGTTCCACCCTAAGCGGAGGCGGCCACGGTGCCCAGCCCCGCGTGACTTTCGGCCCTAGGCAGTCCCGGGGGCAGGGGCAAGGCTGGGGACCATGAACGGTGATCAGCGCATTGTCGTGGGTGTGGACGGTTCCGAGTTTTCGACGACGGCGCTCCGCCTCGCCGGGCGCATGTCCACCGCTCTGAACATCCCGTTGGAAGTCATCACCTGCCTGGGAACTTCCGATTTCTTCCTGGCCTCCCACCTGCCCGAGGACAGAACGCCCACCCTCGATGAGCTGGAGGAGACCGCCGAACGCCTCGTGGACCAGGCACTGGAGCGGGCCTTCGGCGAATCGCGTCCGGAAGGACTTAACCGCTCGGTCAAGTTCGGGGCGCCCGCCAAGGTCCTCGTCGAGGAAAGCCAGCACGCCGAAATGCTCGTGGTGGGCCGGCGCGGCAAGGGCGGCTTCCTCCATCAGGTCATGGGCTCGGTGAGCGCGGCCGTCGCGGCCCACTCCCACTGCCCGGTGGTGGTGGTCGGGCCGGAATCGGACGACCCCAGGGGCCGGACCAGCGCATGAGGTCCCTCGCGTGAGCGGTCAGCACGTCCCCGGCCGGTTGCGCGGACCGCTCGCGGCGCTGGCTGCGGCATCGGCGGGCGCAGCCTACGTCCTGGCTGTCCGGCCGCGGCTCCTGCGCTGGGGGGATACCACCCAGGAGGCCGCCGGCCCGCTCGCCGGGGACGAGATCGTGCCCGCCCCGCGCATGCAAAGCACCCGCGCGATCACTATTGCGGCCCCGGTGGCAGAGGTCTGGCCGTGGCTTGTCCAGATGGGCGCCGGGCGGGGCGGCTTCTACTCCTACGACTGGCTCGAACGCGGCGCGGGTCTGGGCATCCGGAGTGCGGACCGGATTCTCCCGGAGCTGCAACGCCTGAAAGTTGGCGACGTCGTTCCGCTGTCCCCCGACGGCGGCCTTCCGGTCCGGCTCATCCAGTCC
>NZ_CAKKMM010001570.1:0-1134 GCF_918698205.1 Microbacterium sp. Bi128
AATCGGACAATCTTTGCATCAAGCGGATCAACGTCCACTGATTCTTCCTTCCCAAGCGGGACCGGGCCGGACAAACAGCCACCGATGCCCCGATTCAGTTAGCAAACTGCCACCATGCTCTCACGGCGGAGGCGCCCCGGCGGCCGGGGGCCGGGCCCAAATCCGGTAAATTCAATAGGTCCCATAAGGACGCAAAGATCCAAACCACACGAAGGTTCGCCATGACGATGAAGTCCACCGCGACGCTACCCACCGCGGTTCCCGCCCCGAGCCTGGGGCACAGCATGAAACCACGCCAGCTGACCATGATGGGACTGGGCAGCGCGATCGGCGCCGGCCTGTTCCTCGGCTCGGGGGCAGGAATCCAGGCGGCGGGACCGGCCGTGCTGATCTCCTACCTCGTCGCCGGAACCCTGATCATCCTGGTGATGTGGGCGCTCGGAGAGATGGCCGCGGCCAATCCCAACAGCGGCGCCTTCTCCGTGTACACGCAAAAGGCCATGGGCAAGACCGCGGGCGCCACCGTCGGCTGGCTCTGGTGGCTGCAGCTCGTGGTGGTCATCGCCGCCGAGGCCCTCGGCGCGGCCGGGCTCCTGTTCACTGTGTGGCCGGTGATCCCCGTCTGGGCACTGTCCCTGATCTTCATGGCCCTGTTCACCGCCATCAACCTGGCGGGCGTGAAGAACTTCGGCGAGTTCGAATTCTGGTTCGCCATCCTCAAGGTGGCTGCCATCGTGATATTCCTGGCCATCGGCGGGGCCCTGCTGCTGGGCTTGCTGCCGGACGTCCCGTCTCCTGGCCTCGGCAACTTCACATCCGGCTTCGCCCCGGCTGGCCTGGGCGGCATCGCAACGGCACTCTTCGTCGTCATCTTCGCCTTCGGCGGCACCGAGATTGTCAGCGTGGCCGCGGCCGAGACGGAAAACCCGGAGCGCAGCGTCGCCCAGGCGATCCGCACCGTCGTCTGGCGGATCCTCGTGTTCTACATCGGCTCGGTATTCGTCATCGCGGCCGTCCTTCCCTCAACCTCCGCGGCCCTGAAGTCCCCCTTCGCCGGCGTCCTCGACGTCGCCCGGATCCCCGGCGCCGGCGCCGCGATCACCCTGGTCGCCGTTATCGCGCTGCTGTCCGCCC
>NZ_CAKKMM010001571.1:0-1128 GCF_918698205.1 Microbacterium sp. Bi128
GCAGTGGCCCACCCGCTGGCCGGCATCCGGCTGGCTCGAGGCATGGTCATGGTCTACGGGCCCCGCGACGAGAATGAGCTGCACGTGGTCGCTGCAATGGTAGAGACCAGTCACGCCTGCGCCACAGGCCCCGACGCCCACAGGTTGTAACGTTCCGGCAGGCCGGCCCCGATCATGCACCCCGGCGTGGCTTGCGAACCCGCGCATGGCGTTTCGCATTGTGCCGCGCCCGAGTGCGCGTGGCAACGTGGCCCAGCTTCGCCTGGAGCAGGAGAAGGCGGGGAACGGCGAAGTAGACGGCAATGGGAACGGCCACAAGAGTGAGCGTAAAAGCACGCAGGATCGGTGGCCACCCCGGCGCCAAAGCGGCCAAAATACTCATCCCGATTGCGGCCAGCGGAAAGATCGCCACCCAGGTGACAGCAGCCCTCACATGGACCGATGCCACACCGACGGTTCGGTGATGATGCCCATCCGTTTCATCGGCCGCTAGCGCCTTACCCTCGTGTTCCACTCAATCTCCAAACGTATGGTTGGAATTGATGCTACTGCGTGCTGTTTCGCGAAAGCAAACAAACGGTTGGAGTTATGATGGGGGCCATGGCCTGGGACACTGATGCGACGCAGAAGAAAATCCTCGATGCCGCAATTACCGAGTTCTCTGATCGGGGCTTCTCCGGTGCGCGCATCCATCAGATTTCGCGGAACTCCGGGTGCAACCGCGAACGGATCTACTTCTACTTTGGCGGCAAGGCCGGACTCTTTGAAGCGGCGCTCACACGCGAACTCGTCACCGCCCTGAACGACCTTCCGGTCGCCGGCATGGGTCCTGGTGCGATCGGAGATTTCGCGGGACGGTACTTTGATTTTTCCAGGAGCCGCCCCAGCCTCGCACGCCTTACCTTTTGGGAGGGGCTTGAGCAGGGACATCCGGTAGGAGCCGAGGCCCGCACCCTCCGCTCGGCGAACAAAGTCACCGAGATCCGGAATGCCCTTCCGGCCTTGAGCGAGGCCGCGGCGGAAGACCTGCTCCTGACCATCGTCACCCTGTGCCACGCCTGGGTCTCGAGCCCGAATGTCCCCCTCGTGATCACCGGACCGCCGGACGCAGAGCGCAGGCGCGCAACC
>NZ_CAKKMM010001572.1:0-1127 GCF_918698205.1 Microbacterium sp. Bi128
CCGCCATATGGTGCAGTTTGCGGTCAACGGCCTGCGACATCACACGGCCCCACTGGAGTGTCACGGAGCGGTCATCAAAGCGCTCAGCGGTCTCCCTGGCGGCCTGCCGCATGGCTTCCAGTTCCACGCTCGAAAGTGATCCCTGCCGGGCGATCCGTTCGGCCAGCCCCTCGATATCCCCAGCCTCGACCAAATATCCATTGACACCATCAACAATGATGTCGGCCGGTCCGTAGGGCATGTCGTACGCGATCGGAATGCAGCCAACGCTCATCGCTTCCAGGAGCACCAGCGGGAGGCCTTCCATGCGGCTGGTCAGAAGCATGAACGAAGCCTGCGAGAGCCGCTTCCTGGGCTCGCTGTCAAAGCCGCCAAGGTGGACACTCTGGTTCAGGCCAAGCTTGGAGATGAGTGTCTCCAGCTGTTTCCGGACCGGTCCTTGGCCATAGATGGTCAGGTCGAACGGCGCTCCGGCCAGGGCATTTGCCTTCCCAATTCCTCGTATGGCGTGGTCTATCCGCTTACGGTGCGTAAGGCCCGCCAGCATCACCCCGTGGTCCTGGGAGCGTCCGACCGAAGACGGCAGTTGTTCCGGTAGTTCGGTACTGTTGGGCACCACGAATGTGTTGCCGGGCCCGAACGCCGCATCCACATCATCCTTCTGGCGCTCAGTCAGCAGCACGATCCCGTCATAGGTATCCAACCGCTCAAAGACATAACGGCGTACGGAGCTCAACTCGCCGTTCGGGGGTACCTGGCCGGATGCCATGTGCGAATTGTGGATAAGGTGCAGGGTCACCACATTGTCGCGGCGGAAACGCGTGATGAAATTCGCGGTGGTCTTACTGTCCACGATCATGAAGGTCTCCTGGGTGCCCACAACCATGTCCAGCCAGAGAAGGTACAGAGGCCACATCTTGTTCCAGCCTGCTACTGGCTCCCCGTTGTGGTCACAAAGGGTAATAAGCCGGCCGCCCTCCACGCCTCGCTCGTTGATGTCGCGCTGATCCGAGACGAAAAGGCTCCCATCCGCACGGAAATAATCAATTTGAAGTGTTTTTTCCGCCGCGGCATCGAGGCGTATTCTCCGTCCGAGGGATCCCCGGGAAATTTCCGCAGTATGGGGC
>NZ_CAKKMM010001573.1:0-1126 GCF_918698205.1 Microbacterium sp. Bi128
GCTACCGCCGTGCGAACCTGAGACCACCAACAAGACATTTAGAACCCTCCCATCGGGAAATCATAGGCGCCGGAAGCCTCCCTTGGGTGTCAAGAGGGTGTCAACACGTGGGCGGGGCCGAATCCGTGCCCGTGGCGGAGGACCAACCGCCCAGTTGCGCTATCACCTAGGGTGCTTAAAACCCCGGTTTGGCAGCCCTAAGTGATAGGGCAACGCGGGGGGAGCGGCCCACTTGGGACTCTCGAATCACGGCCTTGTAGTGGCCAACGAGTTCGGCGCCGAGCACGGACCACGTCCGGCCCTGGACCGAGGCGTGCGCGGCCGCGGCGAACGCTCGGCGCTTGGCGTCGTCGCCCATCAGGTCCATCACCCGGGCACGGAACCCGGCGAGGTCGCCGGGTTCGTACAGCCAGCCGGTCCGCGAGTTCTCCACGAGGTCCAGCGGGCCGCCGCGGCCAGTGGCCACCACCGGCACCCCGGACGCCATGGCCTCCTGGATGGTCTGGCAAAATGTCTCGAACTCGCCGGGATGGACGAATAGATCGAAGGAGGCCACGGCCCGGGCGAGGTGGTCGCCGCCGAGGAAACCGGTGAAGACCGCCTGCGGCAAGGCAGCTTCCAGGGCGGCCCGCTGGGGCCCGTCGCCGATGATCACCAGCCGGATCCCTGGAACATCCGCCAGCACCGCCAGATCCTCCACCTGCTTCTCGGCCGCCAGCCGGCCCACGTAGCCGATGAGGCGCTCGCCGCCGGGCGCCACGGCAGCCCGCCAGCCGGCGTCGCGCTTCCCGGGGTTGAACCGCTGCGTGTCCACGCCGCGCCGCCACATGTCCACGCGCGGAATGCCGCGGCCGCGGAGCTGGTTGAGCGCGAACGTGGAAGGGACCAGGGTGCGCGAGGCCAGCAGATGGATCTGGTCCACCCGGTTCCAGGCCCAGTTCTCCAGGAAGGGGACGCCGTAGCGGCCCGCATAGCCGGGGACCTCGGTCTGGTAGATGGCGACCGTGGGGATGCCGAGCTGGTGGGCGGCCTGCGCTGCCCGCCAGCCGAGCACGAACGGGGACGCGAGGTGCACGACGTCGGGCGCGTAGTCGGCAAGGATTCGCTTGACCCGATACACACCGCC
>NZ_CAKKMM010001574.1:0-1126 GCF_918698205.1 Microbacterium sp. Bi128
ACCCCAACCTCACCGTGCGCGAGCATCTGGACATCCAGCGCCGGCTCACCGGTTCGCCGCCGCGGTCGGTCGCCGACTCGATCACGCTGCTGCGCTTGGATCCTTATGCCGATCGGCGTGCCGGGCAGCTCTCGCTCGGCAACAAACAGCGTCTCGCTCTCGCCCGCGCGCTGCTGCACTCCCCCGAATTGCTCGTGCTCGACGAGCCCGCCAACGGCCTTGATCCGGCTGGCATTGTCGAGATCCGCGAGCTGCTCCGTTCGCTCGCCGACGGGCGCGGCGCCACCGTCTTCATGTCGAGCCACATCCTCGCCGAGGTCGCTCACTTGGCCGACCGCATCGGTATCGTCCACGACGGCCGTCTCATCGAGGAGTCGTCGCGCGACGAACTCGCCGCGAAGGCGCGCGCGTTCGCGACCGACGCCTACACCCCGGAAGAGCGCGAGCAGGCGCTGCTCACACTGGATCTGGAGCGCTACTTCCTGGCGCGGACGGGCGATGCGCGCGGTGCCGATGGCCGGAGGACCGGCCCTTCGTCCGAAGGCGGCGCGGTTTGATGTTCGGTCAGGTTCTTGGCACCGAGTTCATGAAGCTCCACCGTGCCAAGGCGACGTGGGCCACGCTGGCGGTGCTCGCGATCATGCCGCTCGGTATTGCGCTTTCATGTGGATCGTGCGCGAACCGGGGCGGGCGGCCCAGCTGGGGCTTCTGGGTACCAAAGCGAGCCTTGCCGGGCTTGAGGCGACGTGGCTCCAATACTTCTACATGCTCACGCTGGTCTTCGGTGTCGGCGGGATGCTGCTGCTGACCTTCATCATCGCCTACCTGTTTGGCCGGGAGTACGGTGATGCCACCGCCAAGAACATGCTCGCGCTGCCCGTGGCCCGTCATTGGTTCGCCGTCGCCAAGCTGGCGGTCGCGGCCGTGTGGTGGATGGCGCTCATCGTCATAGTCCTCGTCGAGGCCATGGCGATCGGACTGGTGTTGGGGCTGCCGGGGTTCTCGGCAGAGTTGGCCGCGGCGGGAATCGCACACGTGCTCCTCGCTGCGACGATCTCATTCCTGCTCGCGCCAGTGGTCGCCTGGATCGCTGTGTGGAGCCGAGGCGAAGTGGCCCCCATCGCTT
>NZ_CAKKMM010001575.1:0-1125 GCF_918698205.1 Microbacterium sp. Bi128
CTTCGAGCCTTGCCGTGAGTACCATGGCAGACCGCACGGCGACGTTAACTTTCCCACCTGCTTCCACTGCAGGACCGACGGTGCCTGCCGCCAGGGCGGTACCGGCGTCGGAGGTTCCCGCCTCAGCGGCCAAGCACGGGTCTGCCGCGCTGACGACCTTCACGTTCCCGGACGGACACATCTCGTTCGCCTATCCGGAGACGTGGACCGTGCGAACCGTGCACCCGCCCGCCGGCCTCCCCGGCGTTGAGGTCATCGTTGCTGACGGTGCGGGAAACGATCTGCTCTTCCTGGCCAACGGCGTCACTGCAGGGTGTACTGGCGGTCCCGTGACGCGTCATGTGTTCGATCACAAGGCAGTTTCCGGTATGACGGCGCCGGACGGCAGGAAGCCCGTCTTCGGATTCGCTGTGGAATCCTTTGGTGACGGCGATGCCTACTTCATGGGGCTAACTGATCCCCGGTCGCTGAAGGAGGGCGAGGGCGTCGCATCATGGTGCAATCTCGTCCCCACTGCCAACGGCGGACTGTTCACCCGGGTCCTTTTCGGCGACCCGGGGTTCCCGAACAGGGAGGCCGCGAAAGCCTGGATGGCGACAACCCAATACACCCAACTCAAAGCACTGCTGGTCAGCCTGAGCTACACCTGACCGACGGACCCGGCCCGGCCGCCTCACTGGCGGCCGGGCCGGACCTTTAGGTCAGGGTCCACGAACACTTCAACAGGCCGAACCAGAGCCCACGGGCAGATGGCCGCCGCAGGGTTTGGGCTCAATCCATTCCAGTCGCGCCAGATCGACCGGAGCCCAAGGCCCGGATGGCATCGTTGAAGTTCTCGCTGGCCAAATAAGGGCACGGCGCGGCCCTATCCCACTGAGCCGGACACAGGTAGCGTTCCTCCACCAGCCCACCAAACTCGGAGCCTCCGATGCCGCTCAAAGCCAGGGACCGAGAAATCCTCGTGCGAGTGCGGGTGGAGTTCGATCAACCCATCAAGCTCTCCCACGAATCCGTGGACCGGCGCCCAGATCACGCCTTGAGGTTGGGGCCGAACTGCAAGACAACGACATCTCCGCCAGCGGTTAAAACTGCGACCCGCGTACCCGAACTCCGTCAGCTGATGGT
>NZ_CAKKMM010001576.1:0-1121 GCF_918698205.1 Microbacterium sp. Bi128
ATCCGGATGCTGGGGGTGAATCCGGCGGCCTGAATCATCGCGGTGTAGCTGACGTTCAGGTCCAGCGCGTGGCGCTGCGGCACCCTGGTGACGTAGGTGCCTTTGCCATGGAGGCGGGAAAGGTACCCGGCGTCGATCAATGCCCGGTAGCCTTCGCGGACCGTGGCGCGGCTCACCGCGAACTTCACCGACATTTCGTCCTCGTTGGGGAGCCGGTCGCCGACGTTATACGTGCCGTTGCTGATGAGCTCGGTGAGTTCATCTCGAACCTGTTCTGCAAGATTTGGCCGGCGACCTGACATGGTGTCCTCCCTGGGGCAATAAATCCAGTGTACTGGCGGTGCGGGTTCTGGTTAGACGCGGGCGCCGGCGGCGGCGTCGGCGTAGGACAGGGCGGTGCGGACCTGGGACACGACGTCCTTTTCGCCGGGGAGCTTGCCGTCGAAGATGGCCGCGCCGATGGTGAAGCCCCAGACGCCGGCTTCGGCGAGACCGCGGATCTGGTCCTCGTTGACGACCGAGCCGGCAGCGATGGTGGGCCCATCGACAACGCGGGCGACGGCGGCGGTGAGTTCCAGCGGATCGACGGTGGCGTGGCGGTAGGCGAGCAGGTCCACGCCGTGGACGCCCTCGAGCTTGGAGAGTTCGGCGGCGTGCGCGGTGATCTCCTCGATGGTGCCGAGCAGTGCGCTGGGGTGCCCGGCGACGCGGCCGGGGAAGGGGGCGAACTTGATTCCGGTGCCGGCGAGCTTCTCGACGGCCTCGGCGGCGAACTTGCCGCCCACGATCCAGTCCACGCCGGCGGCGATGGCGGCGTCGATGGAGTCCATCTCATCAGCCTTGTCGACCGAGACCACCTCGAGGTAGACCACCAGGTCCGCGGCGTGCGCGGCGGCGGTCAGCTCACGTGCCTTCTCGGCGGTGGCGCCGACGTCCTTGAAGCCGATGTGGCGCAGCCCGGTGTCCTTGACCTGCTCGAGGACCTCCAGGGCGTTGTCGACGGTGCGGTCGTTGTGGGTGAGCATGAAGATGAATTCAGACATTGTTCTTGTTCTTTCGCTTGTGGTGGGTGCTGCTGGGTGGGTACTGCCAGGTGGGGTGGTGCTGCTGGTGGGGTGGTG
>NZ_CAKKMM010001577.1:0-1121 GCF_918698205.1 Microbacterium sp. Bi128
CCATTGGCCGCGGGACACCGCCACATTGATCCGGATCCGCGAGAGCAGGAACTCCATGCCCCGCGGACCCTCGGCCACCGCAGCACATGCCATGGACACAATCACGACCGCGGCCTCCTGGCCCTGGAACTTATCCACGGTCCCCACCCGCGCGCCGGCGAGATTCGCGGCGTCCAGGGCATCGCGGATGACGTTGACCTGCGCGTTGTAGGCAGCCACCACCAGAATGTCGGCCGCCTCCAATGGCCGGGCTCCGTCTGCGGTGTGCCAGGAGAGGCCCAAATGGCGGCGCACCTGCCCGAGGACCTCGGCAGCCTCCTCGGCCGACGACGTCGTGTTCCCGCTGTGCGGCACCATCACCGTCTCAATCCCCGCGGGCACACCTTCCAGAAGGCGCAGATCCGCGGGCGGGGCGGAACGTAACCGGCCTTCGTAGGACAACTCCGAGACGGCCAGGCACAGCTCTGAGTTCATCCGCCACGAGTCGGCCAAGAAGTAGCCAAGCTCGGGTGGCAGCGTGGCGTGGCCTGCGGAAATCCAGCCCAGGGCAGACTCGTCGACCGGCTCGGGGTGCCTGCCCTGGCTGACCTGCGGCAGCTGCTGCGGGTCGCCGAGCAAGAGCAGCCGGCTGCTGGCCTGGGCCACGGCAAGGGTGTTGGCCAGCGAGAACTGGCCGGCCTCGTCAATCACCAGGAGGTTCAGGGAGCCGGCCGGGACGGTGGCGCCGGTCATGGTCCACGCCGTGCCACCGACGAGGGCGCCTCCAGGCGCACCCAACAGCTCCGCAACGTCCTTGCCGGTGCGCCGGGCCCACGGCAGGGCGTCGTTGTGCTTCACGTCTTTTGCCACCAGCGCCGGGTCGACCCCGGCCTTCGTGACGGCGGTCTTCAGCAGGTTCTCCACCACCGCATGCGACTGGCCGACGACGCCGACTTTCCAGCCACGGGCCACGAGCCGGGCGATGACGTGGGACCCCACATGGGTCTTGCCCGTTCCGGGCGGACCCTGCACCGCCAGGTAGGAGTGGTCAAGGGCCAGCACGGCCGCCGTGATGGCTTCAATGAAGCGGTCCGGTCCGGCACCAGGCTGCGGCAGTGAAGCTCCGGCGGCCAGCCTCGGCG
>NZ_CAKKMM010001578.1:0-1121 GCF_918698205.1 Microbacterium sp. Bi128
CCCTCCAGCGGATCATAGGGCCAGGCGGCGACTTCGAGTTCAGAGGTCAGGGGGCTTTCGGCCGGCAGCGCGTCCTCGCTGACGGACAGCGGATGGATTTCGGCCGCGCCGTCGGCGGTGAGGCCCTCGAGCCCGGCAAGGAAGGGAGACATCTCCGCCAAACCGGCCCGGGACCCCACCCAGGCCGCACTCGATAGCCAGAGCACGTGTTTGGCACGGGTGTACGCCACGTAGGCCAGGCGCCGTTCCTCGGCCTCGCCGTGCGCCTGGACGGCAGACTTGAACTCCTTCTCGGCGTCAAGCCAGCCTTTTTGGTCCGGCTGGTCCAGGTCCCATTGGGGCAAATCGGTGCGATCGCCGCGCAACGGCCACGGCAGTGCCGCACTGCCGCTGCTCCACCGCGAGTCGCGGCTGCTGGGGAACGCCCCGGAATTGAGCCCGGGAACGAACACGACATCCCATTCCAGCCCCTTGGAGGCATGCACGGTCAGCAGCTGGACGGCTTCGTGGTTCACCTCCGGCGCTGCGGCATCCAGACCGTTTTCCTCGGCCGCCGCAGCTTCCAGCCATGCGAGGAACGCCAGGACATCTACCCGCTGGGAGGTGTGCAGGAACCCGGCCGCCGCGTCCTGGAAGGCGTCCAGGTTGCGGCGGGCCTGATGGATGCTGATCCCGGGCCGGGCCGCAACTTCGATGTCCAGGAGCATCGCCCGCTCGACCTCCCCGAGCAAAGTAGTGAGGTCGTCCCCCATGTAGCTGCGCAACTGCCGGAGCTCGTCCGAGAGCCGCTGCAGACGGTCCCGGGCCTCCGGGCTCAGTCTGCGTCCGTGCGCCGAGGTCCAGCCGTCGCGGGGCAGCCAGTCCAGGGCCTCGACCAGGCTGGCGGCGTCCGTGATGTCGCCTTCGATCACAGCGTCATCCAGCGCGTCCTCTGCGGCACGCCCGTCATCCTCGGCACCCTGTCCGGCGTCGCCGGCCTCCAGGCCGCCGGGGCGACCCCGACGGCGGGCCAGGAAACTCGACCAGTCCCGCAGGGCCATCAGGTCCGCCGGGCCGATCCGCCACCGCGCGCCGGCCAGCAGGCGCATGAGGGAGTCCGAGCGGCCCGGGTCGGCCAGGAC
>NZ_CAKKMM010001579.1:0-1120 GCF_918698205.1 Microbacterium sp. Bi128
CAGCAGAAGCCGCCGGCGTACTGGACGCCGAAGCGCGGTGGCAAGAAGATCAGCATCAACCTGTGGCTGCACCAGTCGCTCGACATTTTGTGGCTGGCCAACGGGCTCATCTTTGTGGTGCTGCTGTTTGCCTCGGGCCGCTGGATGAGGATCGTGCCGAGCAGTTGGGAGGCCGTCCCGAACGCGCTCTCCGCGCTCCTGCAGTACATGACACTCGACTGGCCCGTTGAGACCGGCTGGGTGAACTACAACAGCCTGCAACAGATCATGTACTTCGTGGTGGTCTTCATCGCAGCCCCCGTCGCTGCGATCACGGGTGCGCGCATGAGCGAGTTCTGGCCGAAGAACGCGAAAACGCTGAACAAGGTCTACCCGTTAGAGGTTGCGCGCGCGGTGCACTTCCCGACCATGCTGTTTTTCGTGCTGTTCATTCTCGTCCACGTGTTCCTCGTGTTCGCGACCGGTGCGCTGCGCAACCTGAACCACATGTTCGGCGGCACCGACGTGGTGAACTGGGTCGGGTTCTGGCTCTTCGCGGCCGCCATCGCCATCACGGCGGCCGGATGGTACGCCGCCCGCCCGCTGGTGCTCGCGCCCATCGCGAAACTGTTCGGCCAGGTGAGCAGCCGCTAGGCCGGAATTCCCACGTTCAGCGGCGCAGCAGGTAATCGGCCACACCGTCGGGATTTGCCAGGGCGAGGAGATGGCCGCCGGGCAGGACGTCGGGCTCTATGCCGAGGCGTTCGCGGGCGAGCCGCTGTTGGAAGTCCAGCGGAAAGAAGCGGTCTCCCTCTCCGGTCAGGACGCGGGTCGGGATCCCGGGCCAGGCCGTGAACGTGCAGACCGATTCGAACACCGCCTCTGCTTCGGGGCGTTGATGCGGTTCGCCTTCCGCGGCCACTTTCGGCGGAACGTCGTGCAGGAAATAGGTGTCCGTGTCGAACTCGGCACTGTACCCGTGGGCCTGGGCCGCGCTTTGCTGCGCCGCAGCCCAGCCGGTGTTTCCCCACCATGCGCCGGGGGTCTCGCCCGGTAAGGGGATCATCGCATTCACGAGGACAAGCCCGGCGGCGGGGGCTTTTTCGCACACGAGCGGGGCGGTGAAGCCACCCAGCGACTG
>NZ_CAKKMM010001580.1:0-1120 GCF_918698205.1 Microbacterium sp. Bi128
CCCCCAGGGCATAGGCACTGTTGGCCGCGATGATCCCGTTGATCTGGCTGTCCAGTTCCGGGTCAATGGCCGGGACCGCGACGGCAGGCACGGCGGGGATCTCAGCGGGCTTCCCGGCGGCCGCCGGGACGGCGCCGGCCGCGGGCGAAGCAGTTGCTGGCGAAGCAGTTGCGGGCAGGTCAGATGCCGGCGGAACGGTCCGGCCGGCATCCGTAACCGGCGCCGTCGGCGTCGCTGCGGCGGCCGGCGGGTCAACGGGTAGCGCCGCCTGGACGCCTGCATAGACACCGGCAGCCACAAGGGCCAGTGCGACGGCGGCCGCCGTCAGATACTGTCGCCGGGTCCTCCCCTCACGCCGGGCGCGGGACCGCGGACCGGGCCGGGCACCGTCGTTGGCCCGGTGCCCGCCGGAGCGGTAGTGCCGCGGGGCCGCCTCAGGCTTCGGGACCGGCCCCGTGCTGTCGTTCGAATCGTTCGCAGGCATCATACTTCCCCGAAGGTGACTGACCGCGGTGGGGCCATAGACTTCCAGCATTCTTCCCGCAAGCGGCTTCCCGCGCAAGGGCACGTCTCCGGGAAAAAGTGGGTCTGCCATCCGAAGCAGCGGCGTACGCTGGTGAAAACGTAAGGAGCGGCGATGCGCAAAATCATCCTGGCCATGCAGGTGTCCCTCGACGGATTCTTCGAGGGCCCGGACCGCGACATCAGCTGGCACATGGTCGACGACGAGCTGCACCGCCATTTCAACCAACAGCTCAGCACCATGGGTGCCTTCCTTGACGGCCGCGTCACTTACGAGCTGATGGAAGGGTTCTGGCCCACCGCGGACCAGGACCCGGCCGCCGGCGCGGTGATGGCCGAGTTCGCCCGGATCTGGCGGGACATGCCCAAGATCGTGTATTCCCGGACGCTGACATCTGCCGCCTGGAACACCACTGTGGTCCGGGATGTGCTGCCGGAAGAAATACTGGCCCTGAAAGAGCAGCCGGGCGGGGACCTGGCCCTCGGCGGGGCAGACCTGGCCGACACCTTCCGGCGGCTCGGGCTGATCGACGAATACTGGCTGTACGTCCATCCGGTCCTGATCGGACGGGGCCGGCCCCTGTTCAAGGCCGCGGAC
>NZ_CAKKMM010001581.1:0-1119 GCF_918698205.1 Microbacterium sp. Bi128
CTTGAGGAGCTGGCCGCGGAAGTCCAGTTGCGCACCAAGGAGGCGACGGCAGCGGACGAACTCGTGACCATCGTTGGCCGCTTCCTCGCCGCCGAGGCCGAGTGCGCGGCAATCTCCGGACAGCACGCCGCGGCCCTCAGCACGCACCAGGACCGGAGGCAGCACTGGCTGGACCTCCGTGAGCAACGGCTCACCAACGCCGCCGCCGAGCTCGCCACCCAGCTCTTGGCCGGGGTCCCATGTCCTGTCTGCGGCAGCCCTGAGCACCCGGCACCTGCCCCAGCGGCAGCCTCCGCCTTGGCCGTCGCCGAGGCCGAGAAAACCGCGCAACTGGCCAGCGACACGGCAGAAGAAGCCGTCGCCGCCCTAGGTCGTGAGCTCGCCGAGGCCCAACAGAACGTCGCCGTCCTGGCCGCCCAGGGCGGCAACACACCTGCCGGGGAAGCCCGTGAGGAGGCAGCCTTGGCCCGGGAACGGGCTGATGACGCCGTCCGCGCTGCCACGGACCTTGCTGCGAGCCGGGCCCGGATGGCAGAACTCGAAGCGGTGATCGCCGACGCAGAGCGGGCGCAGGCCGACGCCGCCTCCGGCATCGTGCAGACGCAATCGACGATCGCCGAAATCGACGAACAGGCACAGGCCCTCGAAGCCACCCTGGACAAGCTGCGCGCCGGCCAGGCGACCCTCGAACAGCGGATCGCCGCCCTGACGGCAACCGCGGCGGTCCTGGAGCACGCCGATGCCGCACACTCGGCCCACGAACAGGCTGCCGCCCGCACCGCGGAGGCACGCCGGCACCTTGAAGTGGCCCTTCCCGGAGCCGGTTTCAGCACCGAAACCGCGGCGCGGGAAGCGCTGCTGCCAACGCCGGTGGCCACAAGCCTCGAAACGGCCATCCGGGCCGGACAGGACGAGGCCGCCAGGATCCAGGAACTGTTCGCCGGAGAGGACCTGGCCCTGGCGGCAGCCGAGCGGGCCGCCGGGGACATCGTCAGCGACGCCGCCCTCGAGGAGCTCAGGACGGAATCGGCGGCGGCTGAACGCAAAGCCCGGGAAGCCGTGCTTGCGGCCGGGCTGGCGGAAAACTCGCTCCGGATACTCGGGCGCATCGCTGGTGAC
>NZ_CAKKMM010001582.1:0-1114 GCF_918698205.1 Microbacterium sp. Bi128
GCCCAGCACTGGTCCATGGTCAGCGAGAATTCCGGCGAGGGCGTGGTTGAGTCCATGTCGAGCCACACTACGGGCCGGCCCGGACCCCGATTAGGGCCATAGGTCCCGCAGCGGACACGTAAGTGAAGGACGCCGCGGCCGGCCGGCGCCGGTCACCAGGGACTGGGCTTGTAGTCCTTGAGGAACACGCCGTACTGGTCCTCGCCGGATTCGCCCATCACGATGGGGTCGTACACGCGGGCGGCGCCGTCAACGAGGTCCAGGGGTGCGTGGAAGCCCTCTTCCATGAGGCGGACTTTGGTGTAGTGCGGCCGTTCGTCCGTGATCCAGCCGGTGTCCACGGCCGTCATGAGGATGCCGTCGGCGTCGAGCATTTCCTGGGCGCTGGTTCGCGTCATCATGTTCAGCGCCGCCTTGGCCATGTTCGTGTGCGGGTGCCCGGGGCCCTTGTAGGCGCGGGAGAACTGGCCTTCCATGGCGCTGACATTGACGATGTATTTCCGCCGCGCGGTGGAGCGCTTCATGGCCCCCCGCAGCCGGCTGACCAGCAGGAACGGAGCCGTCACGTTGCACAACTGCACTTCGAGCATCTCCAGCGGGTCCACGTCGTCCAGCACCTGGGTCCATCTGTTGATGGTGGCGAGGTCCGGGACCAGTCCGCCCGCGTCGATCGCGGTGCCGGAGGCAATCCGCTCCAGCGACGCCGACCCTGTGGACAGGGCCAGGGACGTGATCGCGTCCCCGGCCAGCACGGGATGGTCGAGCACGCTGCTGGCGAGGGCAAGCGGGTGCTTGTCGTGGGCGTGGCCGAACGTGACAAGCTCCGGGCCCCCGTTGGCGGCCTGGAGGGCGGCGGGCAGCGGCTCGTCCTCGGCGTCGACGAGCGGCTTGTAGGCGTTGCCGGAGCGCCGCACGGTCTGGGCCGCGTTGTTGATGATGATGTCCAGCGGTCCGGCGGCATCCAGGGAATCCGTCAGGGCCATCACCTGGGACGGGTCACGGAGGTCGATGCCCACGATCCGGAGCCGGTGCAGCCAGTCGGCGCTGTCCTCCATCGCAGCGAAGCGGCGGGCGGCGTCCTTCGGGAACCGGGTGGTGATGGTGGTGTGCGCAC
>NZ_CAKKMM010001583.1:0-1113 GCF_918698205.1 Microbacterium sp. Bi128
CAGTCGCTCGTGGATCCAGCCCCCGAGTTCACGGAGCGTCTGGCCGCTGATCTGGTGCCCTCCGGGGTCGCGGCGGGCGTAGGCGGGGGCGGCGGAATCCGTCAGCAAGTAATTCCAGGTGCGGTCCAGCAGTTCCGTGGGGATGACTTTGTCCTGATCGCCCTGAGCGACGAAAACCGGAAGGCCTGCCAGCCGGGCCGGCGCGACCGGGACACCGGCGTCGAACGGCAAGGTGCCGTACAGAATAGCCGCACCGGAGAATCGTTGCGGATCTGCAAGGACCAGCCCGCCGGCGAATGCTGCACCCCCGCTGAAGCCGACGAGCACGACCGGCCGGCCTGCGGGGGCGACGGCATCGAGCCAGGTTCGGAACCACGCCATGGATGCCGTCAGCGACTCGGCAACCGGACGGCCGATGCCACGGTTGGCAAACCATGCATAGCCGCCGCCCTCTGCGATCGGCGCCCGGACGGCGGCGTAGGCCGGGCCGGGCGGCAGGTGGTCGGCGAGGGCAATGATCTCGCGCTCGCTTGAGCCCCGGCCGTGCAACAGCACCACCAGGGGAGCCGCAGGGTCGGACGACCCGGCCGTCGTCGCCACTGCCGAGGTGCCCGGGTGGCGGCCGTCAGGATCGGTGGACTTCTCGGAGATGCGCATGAATGCTCCTGCTCGGGGGTGTTGGGCACAATTAGTTTCTCTTGAAGCTTCAACTATTATTGCGCATCGCGTATTCCCCCAGCGACTGTTGCGAATCAGCGGGGCGTCGCAACAGGGTTGGGGGAAGTAGCATTCGCTGCCGGCTGTGGGTCTTACGTGGTGACGACGAGTTTGCCGCTGACGCGGTTTTCCTCCATGTCCGTGTGGGCCCGGACGATGTCATCGAGGGTGTAGACCTTGCTGATGGGTACCATCGCGGTGCCGTCACTGACGGCCTGCAGGAATTCCTGGAGCACGCCGCCGGGGAGGTCGGGGGCGCCGCCTGTGTAGGAGGTGAGCCGGACGCCCCGCGGAATGTAGTCAATCGGATAGAAGTCCGGGACCGTCCACTGGTTTGAGAGCATCCCGGTGAAGCAGACGACGCCGTGGACTCGGGTGGCGCGCAACGTGTCGGGC
>NZ_CAKKMM010001584.1:0-1113 GCF_918698205.1 Microbacterium sp. Bi128
CAGGTCACAGGTTCGCGCGCAATTAACGCACAATTTACGCAAGAAGAAGGTCCACGGGGGCGCCATGAAGCAGCAGCAGCCGAGCCTGAACTTCCTTGGTGCCACCGACACCGTGACCGGTTCACGCTACCTGATCGACGCCGGCGGCGGGCGCGTGCTGGTGGACTGCGGACTCTTCCAGGGCTATAAGCGCAGCCGCGAGCGCAACCGGGCGCCCTTTCCGGTGCCGCCGCGGTCCATCGACGCCGTGGTGCTGACCCACGCGCACCTGGACCACACCGGATATGTCCCTGCTCTGGTCAGGGGCGGGTTCGGCGGCCCCGTGTACGCCACGGCCGGCACCACAGACCTATGCAAACTCATCCTGCCGGACAGCGGCCACCTGCAGGAGGAGGAGGCCCGGTATGCCTCGCAGCGGGGGTCATCCGCGCATGATCCCGCCCTGCCCCTCTACACGGCTGCGGACGCCGTCGCGTCCCTCAACAGATTCAAAATCGTCGGGTTTGATGTTCCCCTTGACCTTGGCGGTGGCATGGAGTTGACGTTCGTGCCGGCCGGACACATCCTGGGGGCCGCCCAGGTGCACGTCCGGGTTGGCTCCCAGTCGGTGCACTTCACCGGGGACCTGGGCCGGGCCGATGACCCGTTCATGTATCCGCCCCGCCCGCTCGGCGAAACCGGCATCCTGGTGACCGAATCAACCTACGGCAACCGGAAACACTCCACTGAGGATCCGGAGAAGCTGCTGGGAGAGATCATCAACCGCGTCGCGAAGCGCGGAGGGGTCATCATGTTTGCCGCGTTCGCCGTCGGCCGGGCCGAAACGCTGATGCTGTACCTGTCCCGTCTCCTGCGCAAGGGCGCGATTCCTCGCATCCCGGTCTACCTCAACAGCCCCATGGCCATCGACGCCTCCGAAATGTACCAGCGCCACCCCGAAGAACACCGGCTCAAGCGGGAGGAATACGTGGACATGTACAAACTGGCCAAACTCACCCGCACCGTGGACGAATCCAAGTTGCTGAACCTGCGCGGCGGCCCCATGATCATCATCTCGGCCAGCGGCATGCTGACGGGCGGACGGATCCTGCACCACGTCGCGGCGTACGGCCC
>NZ_CAKKMM010001585.1:0-1111 GCF_918698205.1 Microbacterium sp. Bi128
CACCCTGCCCGCGCTGTGGAAAACCTCCAAGCCCCATCGGCGCGGGCGCAGAATGCCCGTATGCGCCCGCCCAGTGAGCTCCCCCCGCATCTTCGAAACCAGCCCTTCACCGTGGCCGAGGCCCGCACTGCCGGGGTGGGGCGACGACGGACCCGGGCCAGGGATCTCGTCAGCCCCTGTTACGGGGTGCGCGCGACCGCCGCCACCCCGGACAGTTTGCTGAAACGTGTGCATGCCCTGACGGCCATGACGGGCGCAATCGTGAGCCACCTGTCAGCGGCAGTGCTGTGGGGATTTCCCCTGCCGCAGGCCTTGGAGAACCTGGCTGTCATCCATCTGACGAGTCGGCCGGGCCAGCGGGCGGTGCGGCATAAGAATGTGGTGGGCCATCAGCAGGCACTCAAACCGGAGGAGATCGTGGCTGGGGTGAGGGTTACCTGCACCTCCCCACTGCGGACGTGGTTCGATCTCGCAGGCATACTAGGCCTCGATGACTTGGTGATCGCCGGGGACTTCCTGCTGCGGCGGAGAAATCCATTGACCACGATCCATGAGCTGGACGCGTTCCTGGCCGGGAAGCAAGGCAGAGCGGGCTACCGGCGGGCTATGCAGGCCCGGTCCCTGATACGCGCCGACACGGACTCCCCCAAGGAGACCGAACTCCGGCTGCTCCTGATTCGGCATGGCCTGCCCGAACCCGCAATCAACGTGCCCATGTTCGATGAGACCGGCGGCTGGATCCTGGACCCGGACCTCGCCTACGAAGAAGAAAAGATCGCGGTTCAGTACGACGGCGGGCATCACGCCAGTCCGGCCCAGCGTCGCAGCGACATCTTCCGGGATGAGAACGCGAGGGACGCCGGGTGGCGCGTCGTCGTCTTGACCCAATGGCACTTGACCCCGCCCGGCCCTGGGATGGAGCCTGCCGCCGTTACCCGCGTGCGTACGGCGCTGATGGAGCGCGGCTGGACTCCCGGCCCTGGCCCGAAGCCCGGGCAACGTCACCGTGCCCGCCCCCAGGCGCACCGATCTGACACGAATGGCCGCTAAGCACGTGGCATAGAGGCCACCTGTGGCGAACCGATGGGGGCGGCCCCGCGCAGCCCCTCTG
>NZ_CAKKMM010001586.1:0-1110 GCF_918698205.1 Microbacterium sp. Bi128
CGCCGCGCATGGCCGCCTCGGTCACCGCCGTCACTTCCTCGCGCTTGCCGGCGTAGGCGGCCAGCAGCTCGATTACTTCCTGCTGGATGAGGGTGGAGTCCACGTCCATGATGAGGAACTTCCGGGGCGCGCTGCGCAGTGCTGCCGGAACCAGGGCCGTGTCGACGCCCTCGATGCCGGCGGCCGCCAGCGCACGGCGCGCACCGTCCAGGCGGGCTTCCGCAACCGCGGCGGCTGTGGCGGCGTCGGGCGAGCCTGCCCCCGAGGCGTCCAGTGCGCAGTCGACGGCGTATACCTCGAAGCGGGCGTCGCCGGTCCGGGTTTCCGCCCCGACGCCCAGCCCGGCGGCCGTCAGGAGCGAACGCAGCCGCTGGATGTCGGGAAGGGACAGTTTCAGGCCGTAGCTCACTGCGGTCACGTTCGAACTCATGGCCTCAATCCTAGCGAGCGGGCGGCGGGCGGCCCGAATTCGTTGCGCCCGGGCGGGCGCCGCGTGACGCTCCACGGCAGGGCGCGGCGCCGGTTATCAGTCGCCCGCTTTTTTGTCCTAGTGTCTACTCCTATGAGTGATGTTCTTGAAATGGCCGGGGTCAGTGTTGTACGTGGGGCGAAGACGCTCCTGGACAAGGTCGACTGGCAGGTCAAAGAGGGCGAACGCTGGGTGATCCTGGGCCCCAACGGCGCCGGCAAGACCACGCTCCTCCAGCTGGCCGCGGCCCGCATCCACCCGACCTCCGGAATGGCGGGCATCCTCGAGGAAGTCCTCGGCGCCGTCGACGTCTTCGAGCTCCGCCCCCGGATCGGGCTGTCCTCCGCTGCGCTGGCCAGCCAGATCCCCGAGCACGAGAAGGTCCTCAACGTGGTGGTCACCGCCGCGTACGGCGTGACCGGCCGCTGGCGCGAGGGCTACGAGAAGGACGACGAGCGGCGCGCCTTCGGGCTGCTGAACGAGTGGGGGATGGGCCCGCTGCTCAACCGCCCCTTCGCCTCGCTTTCCGAGGGGGAGCGCAAGCGCGTCCAGATTGCCCGCGCCCTCATGACCGATCCCGAGCTCCTGCTCCTGGACGAGCCGGCCGCGGGGCTCGACCTCGGCGGCCGCGAGGACCTGGT
>NZ_CAKKMM010001587.1:0-1110 GCF_918698205.1 Microbacterium sp. Bi128
GACTACTGAATCCGGGCTGGCCGGAGGCTGGAACTCAGATGCAGGACTTGTTGTAGTCGAAGCCGCCCGAGATGTACTGGACCATGGTGACTTTCCCGCCGCCTGTCAGCGGCGCTGCCAAACACATGCTGCTGGCGTTTTGGAAGGAGCTCCCGCCGGCGAGCCAGCTTCGCTGGGCGTAAAGGTTGCTTGTCGAGGGCACCGTGCCGATAATCTGTGCCCATTGGTAGCCGGTCGAGTAGAGCCCGGTTTTGGCGCCGATGCTGGCAAAGTAGGCGGCCATGCCCTCCAGATCAGCTCTGTTGGCGGCCTTGTTCGTTGACCAGGAGTTTTCGGTCTCGATGTCCAACCACCAGGTGTAGGAGGCCGGGTTCTTGACCCCGCGGATGATGGCGTCGTCGTAGGCCTTGGCGTAACCGTACATATAGGAGCACGCCGAACCGACCGAGCCCTTGGTGCACGTGCCGTAGGGGTTGGCCACGGTCTTCCCGGCATAGGTGTTGCTGGTGGGCCACCAGGAGCCGGCCGTCCCGGGGTTCCCGGTATTTACGTACAGGGCCACGAGGGGCTGCCCGGTCCCGCCGGTGGACGTGGCGGCCCAGGACAGCTGGGTGGCCAGGCACGAGTTGGTGTTGTTCGCCAGGCCGTTGTTCACACCAATGATCGCGAAGCTCTGGCCCTTGGGCAGGGGTTTGCCGCACTGCGGCCAGGACACGTCGACGCCGGGTCCGGCGGGCGTGACTGCCGCTGTGCCGGCCGAGGTCCTCGCGGCGGTGGTGTAGCCGGTCTTGGTTCCGGTGACGGTGACGGTGAGGGCCTTGCCGGCCTGCGCCGCGGCCAGTTTGTAGGTGGCGGCGGTCGCGCCAATGATGACGACGCCGTTCGCCTTCCACTGGTACTTCAGGATGACGGGTGCCGGACCCCAGATGCCCGGGACCGCGGTCAGGGTGTAGCCGACCTTTGTCATGCCGGTGATCGTCGGTACCGGGGCCGGCCCGAGCGAGCCGGCGGCGATGGCTGCGGTGGGGGTCGAGGTCTTCGCGGCGGTGGTGTAGCCGGTCTTGGTTCCGGTGACGGTGACGGTGAGGGCCTTGCCGGCCTGCGCCGCGG
>NZ_CAKKMM010001588.1:0-1109 GCF_918698205.1 Microbacterium sp. Bi128
CTTTGGCCCGTCCCGCATCCTGGTCCTGGGGCCCGACTCTGCCCTCGGGCCTATGATCGCCGCGACGGTCCTGCCCCTTGTCGCGTCCGACGGCGACCCGCAGAAGGCGATCGCGCTCGCGTCGATGCTTGCCCTCATGGTCGGCGCCATCATGGTCTTGGCGTCCGTGGCCAAGCTCGGCTTCATCGCCGACCTCATCTCCAAGCCGACGATGATCGGCTACATGAATGGTCTCGCGATCACCATCCTGGTGGGCCAGCTCCCGAAGCTCTTCGGGTTCAAGATCGAAAGCGAAAACTTCATTGGCGACCTGGTCGGATTCGTCGAGGGCGTGGCCAATGGCGAGACAGTGGTCGCCGCGGCGGCGGTCGGCATCGGCGGGATTGTGCTGATACTGGTTCTGCAGCGGTGGCTGCCCAAGGTCCCGGCGGTACTCGTCATGGTGGTCGCCGCGATCGCGGCCACGGCGGTCTTCGATCTGGCCGCAAAGGGCGTCTCGCTGGTCGGGGAACTCCCGCGGGGATTCCCGCCGTTCACCATTCCCCAGGTGGACTTCGCGGACCTCGGGCTGATGTTCGCCGGGGCCCTCGGTATTGCGCTGGTGTCCTTGACGGACACGATCTCGACGTCGACGGCGTTCGCCGCACGCACCGGGCAGGAAATCCGCGGCAACCAGGAGATGATCGGGATCGGTGCCGCGAACCTGGCCGCGGGCCTCTTCCAGGGCTTCCCGGTCAGCACCAGCGGATCCCGGACCGCCGTCGCCGAACGTTCCGGCTCGAAGTCGCAGCTCACGGGCGTGACGGGCGCCGTGCTGATTCTCCTCATGCTGGTGTTTTTGCCGGGGCTGTTCCGGAACCTGCCACAGCCGGCACTGGCGGCCGTGGTGATGACGGCGTCGATCTCCCTCGCCGACATTCCCGGAACGGTTCGGCTCTGGCACCAGAGGCGCACCGAGTTCTACCTGTGCATGGCCGCCTTCCTTGGGGTCGCGTTCCTGGGCGTCCTGCCCGGCATCGGCATTGCGGTGGGGCTGTCCATCCTGAACATCTTCCGCCGGGCGTGGTGGCCGTACGAGACCGTGATCGGGCGGGTGCCCGGCTATGAGG
>NZ_CAKKMM010001589.1:0-1107 GCF_918698205.1 Microbacterium sp. Bi128
CAGAATTGTCTAAACATCCCGGGCGTGTCGTTGACTGTGGAGCGATGTGGAGTAATGTGGAGGACGTAAGAGGGTAGTGGCAGCACAGGGGACGTTGGACTTCCTAAAACAGACAGGCGGTGGGCCGTGTTTCTCGGCACACATTCGCCGCGTCTGGATGAAAAAGGTCGAATTATCCTCCCCGCGAAGTTCCGAGAGGAACTTGCCAGCGGGCTGGTTCTCACAAGGGGCCAGGAGCGTTGCATCTACGTCTTCAGTGAGGCGGAATTCGGCCGGGTTCACGAGCAGATGCGGGAGGCTCCAATTTCCTCCAAGCAGGCACGTGACTACATCCGTGTTTTCCTCTCTGGAGCCTCGGACGAGGTACCTGACAAGCAGGGGCGCGTGACGATTCCGCCGGCGCTCCGGGAGTATGCAGGTCTTGGCCGGGAACTCGCCGTCATTGGCGCAGGATCCCGGGCAGAGATCTGGGACGCCCAAGCCTGGAATGAGTACCTGGCCGAAAAGGAAACCGCCTTCTCGGAAACAGACGACGCCATCCCGGGGATTCTCTGAACCCCCACTGATCCACCAGCAAACAACGTTCCTTGATCGAGATCTCCAGCCGCCCATCCGGTTGTTGTCCTGGCTCACTTCCCCGGAGCCAGGCCGGCGCAGGATAGGCGCGGATGGGGATCTGGACCAAGGAACGTTGCGTAAGAGCAGTACCAAGCAACGCGCAACTAGCAACGCGCAACTAGCAAAGCTCAAAACAAACAAGGCCAACGAAAGGACGAAGGCATGACGGATCCCGACCAGGCGAAGCCGACGTCCGAACGCCATGTACCGGTCCTCAAGGACCGGTGCATCAATTTGTTGGCCCCCGGCATCGAGGCCGCACGGAGCCGCGGCGAGACCCCCGTGGTGATCGACGCCACGCTCGGCATGGGCGGACACTCCGAGGCCCTCCTGCAGCGCTTCCCGGACCTTCACCTGATCGGCATCGACCGCGACGAGGAAGCCCTGGCACTGGCGGGGGCCAGGCTGGCGCCCTTCGAGAACCGGACCGACCTCGTTCACGCCGTCTACGACGAAATCCCGGACGTCCTCGAAGACCTGGGCTTCACC
>NZ_CAKKMM010001590.1:0-1106 GCF_918698205.1 Microbacterium sp. Bi128
CTCTCCAACGCTGCGCTTGAGAAGGGTCGTCCACAGCAGGATGACGGCCAGATAGGCTGCCAGGGCCCAGATGCCGATCATGCTGCTGCTCCTGACGGGGTAGTGCTGGTTTGCGGATGGTTCATCATTGATTCCTGTAAACGATTCTGCCTGAGGTCGGGGTCAGCGCAAGGCCGGCGCCGCCTGTGCTGATTTCTCGGCGATGCGCGTAAGTGCCGCAGCGGAGGCTGTGGTCATTTCGGCGGGGACTCCGAGGTCGGTGAGGTAGCCGGCAGTGTCCTGCATCTCCTTGGAACGGCGCAGGGCGTGCTTGGCTGTGCCGGTGAGGAACCTGTCGATGACTGCCGGGCCGTCCCCCGCCAGCTGCCTGGCGATCTGACTCCGGATCCAATCTTCCAGTCCCGCGGCCCGTCCCGCCGTGACGGCTTCGACCACCACGGAGGCCAGGCCTTTCATCAAGACGCTGCGGAGCAGTTTGTGGGCCATCGCGGCCCCGGGCTCGCCGTCGGCGATTTCGACCTCGGCACCAAGCGGCGCCAGGAGATCGGCAACGGCCCGGGACCCCGGGCCACTGACCATCAGCGGGGTCTTCTCGCCCAGCGCGGCTACGGGCCCGAGGATGGCGACGTCAACGAAGAGTGCCGGACTGGGCAACTGCCCAAGTTCCCGCATGACGTGCGGTGAGGACGAGGTGAAGTCGGCATAGCAGCTGCCCTCCGACAAAACGGGCAGGCATTCCTGGGCCACACTGCGGGCTGCGGCCGCTCCGGTGAGGACCAGGACAACGTCTGCGCCAAGGCACGCCTCGGCCGCGGTTGCTGCCCTGGTGACGCCGGTCGGGGTGGATGGTGCGACGGGATCAAATCCTGTGACGCTGTGGCCTGCCGCAATGAGTGCAGTCGCGTAGGTGGCTCCGGCTTCGCCGAGGCCGATGATGGTGCACGCGGTCATAGTTTTCTGTCTTTCTTGCTTTAGTGTCGGTCGGCGATGATGGCGGCCCGGCGGGTGGTTTCGTCGTCGAAGACTGCTTCGGCGGCTTCGGCTACAGCAATTGCCTGTTCCCTGGGGATGACGACGACGCCGTCGGAGTCGCCGATGATGATGTC
>NZ_CAKKMM010001591.1:0-1106 GCF_918698205.1 Microbacterium sp. Bi128
GCTCCATCCCCGCGCGCCACGATGCCTCCCGCCGGATCGAGGCCTCCTTCCTGGCCGGGCTGGTCGCGGAGCACCGCGGCAGCGCGGACCGCGCCAAAGAACTGATCGTCGACGTCGTGGACGGCTCACCCCGACGGGTGTTCAAACTGTGAGCGCCGAACTGACATCCGCACAGGAATCCGAGGTCGAGGCCGCCGTGGAACTTCCCCAACTGAGCCGCCGCCTGCGCCCCGGTGCGACGGCGCCTGTGCGGATCGTCCATCTGGGGCTGGGCGCCTTCCACCGCTCGCACCAGGGCTGGTACACCCACCAGGCGTCCGACGCAGCGGACTGGGGCATTGCGGCCTTTACCGGACGCCGCCCCGACGCCGCCCTGGCGCTGGCCGAACAGGACGGGCTCTACACGATCGTGAACCGGGCCGACGGCGGCGACACCTTCACCGTTGTCAGCAGCATCGTCGAAGCCGTGGACGGGGCGGATGTCCAGCGCCTGGCGGAGCTGGTTGCCGCGCCGGCCACCGCGGTGATCACCCTGACCATCACCGAGGCGGCCTACCGGCTCCGCGCCGACGGGCAGCTTGACCGCGCCGCGCCCGACGTCGCCGCCGACCTTGCGCTGCTGGCGTCCGGCAGCGCCAACCCGGCGACGCCGCTGGGCCGGCTGGTGCTGGCCCTCGCCGCCCGCCGGGCTGCCGGGGCGGGACCGCTCGCCGTCGTCTGCTGCGACAACCTTTCCAACAACGGCACCGTGGCGCACAATGCCGTGGCAGGCATGGCCGGGGCGTGGGACGCGGACCTGGCCGGATGGATCGACGCCAACGTCAGCTTCGTCAGCACCTCGGTTGACCGCATCACTCCCCGCACCACGGCCGCGGACATCGCCGCCGTCCAGGCCGCGTGCGGCTACCGCGACAATTCGCCCGTGGTGGCCGAGCCCTTCTCCAACTGGGTGCTCAGCGGGGAGTTCCCCGCCGGGCGGCCGCGCTGGGAAGACGCCGGAGCCGTGTTCGTCGCCGAGATCGAGCCGTACGAGAACCGCAAACTCTGGCTCCTGAACGGCGCACACTCCCTGCTGGCCTACGCCGGCCAGCTGCGCGGCCACACCA
>NZ_CAKKMM010001592.1:0-1105 GCF_918698205.1 Microbacterium sp. Bi128
GGTCAACAGGATGGAGCCGAGCCAGTCAATCTTGGCCGGGCGCTTGACGTGCTGGATCTTGAGGGTGACCTGCAGCAGGATGAGCGCGACCACAGCGAGCGGAACGCAGACGAAGAAGGTCCAGCGCCACCCCAGCGGGCTGTCGACAATGAAGCCGCCGAGCAGCGGGCCGCCTGCCGTGCCCACGGCCATGACGCCGCCCATGTAGCCGGAGTACTTTCCGCGGTCGCGCGGCGGAATCATGGAGCCGATGATGGCCTGGGCCAGGGCGGTGAGGCCGCCCATGGCGATGCCCTGGATGACACGGGCGGTCAGCAGCAGCGGGATGGTCTCGGACAGGCCGGCCATAACGGAGCCCGCCACGAAGATCACGATGCTCAGCTGGACGAGGACCTTCTTGTTGAAGAGGTCCGCGAGCTTGCCCCAGATCGGGGTGGTTGCCGCGTTGGCAAGGAGCGCGGCCGTGATCACCCAGGCGAAGTCCGTCTGGGTGCCCTTGAGTTCGGACATGATGGTGGGCAGCGCGTTGGCGACGATCGTGCTGCTCAGGATGGCGGTGAAGAACGCCGCCAGCAGCCCGGTGAGGGCCTCCATGATCTGGCGGTGGGTCATCGCCACAGGTTCTGCGGCGGTCTGGGATGCGCGGGATGCCCCCTGCGGAACGTCCGACGGGGCCGGGGACGGCCCTGTGGCGGCGGCGTGGCTAGCCATATATCTACTCCTCAACAATTTCGGTCGTATTCGTGGGTCCGGCCGTCGTTGCCCGGGCTGAGGTCCGGAGGGACTCAGCAAGTTTTTCGAGGGTGCGCGCCGTCAGTTCGACGTCGTCCTGGCTCCAGTCCTGCAGCAGGTCCTGGATGGTGGCCGTCCGCTGGTCCTCGATGAGACGCAGTTTCTCCGTGCCGGCGGCAGACAGGGCAATCAGCTGCGCGCGGCCGTCTTCCGGGTCCGGCCGGCGGACCACATAGCCGTGCTCTTCGAGGTCGGCGATGTGCCGGCTGAGGACCGGAGCGCTGACGCCGAGCCGCTCCGCAAGATGCGTGGCCCGGGATTCGCCCTCCCCCACAAAGCGCAGAACGCCTTGAAGCGCCACTCCGGTGTCCTG
>NZ_CAKKMM010001593.1:0-1104 GCF_918698205.1 Microbacterium sp. Bi128
CTTCATGGGTGCCGCGCCCACGCCCAAATTTCCGAATGCCAGCAAAAATCCCCCGAGGGCCAACAGCATGCTGTACGGCCGCTACTCAGTCCGGTACAGGGGGGATGCCATGCCTGGCTTCAAGACGGCGTGGCTCCTGTGGCCGGATAGTGGCATCTGGCCGCGGGACGGGGAGATAGATTTCCCAGAAGGCGACCTCGGAGCAATCCTGACGGCAGCTGCCCATTTCATGTCCTTGGATCCAAAGCGCTTTGAACAGTTCTTTTCCAATAAAGTTTCCACAGACTGGCATGTTGCCACGACAGAGTGGACCCCCGGTCGCGTTGAGTTCTTCATTGACGGACGATCCATCGGCGCGAGCACAACGGACGTGCCCTCGACGCCCATGCATTTCATCCTGCAGACCGAATCCTGCCTGCCTCTGTGTCCGGCTCCGGAAACCCAGGGCCACGTCTACCTGGACTGGGTCAGCATCTGGGTGCCGGCCTGAGCCCTCTCGGGGCGCGTCCGGCGGCTTACCGGCGGCCCACCCGCCGCCGCACACCCGAGCCCTAATGCCGCAGCAGATTACCGGCGGAGGGTGAAGGAATCCGAGAAGCTGTAGCCGTCGGCGGGAATGAACCGGGCGGCAAGTTCATCCGCCGTCGCCATGACGTCCAGGGTCCCAAAGGCCGGGTCCTGGTTCTTTCCGGATGTGCTGGCGAAGTAGCGCATCTCCGGGTCCTCGGATCGGACGTTGTAGAGTCCGACGCCGCCAACGCCGACGGTGGCGAACACGGTCCCCGAGCCCTGGGCCATGGCGTCATCGGTATCGGCCAGGCATGCGGAGGCGAAGGTCGCGGGAACGAGTTCCGCGCAGCCTCCGCCCGTGGCCAGTTGATGCGTCCGCTGATAGACGTGGTCGTGGCCGGACAGGACCAGGTCCACCTGCTTTTCGATCAGCATGTTCGTGAAGTCCTGCCCGGCCTGGCAGTCGTAGTTGCCGACGCTCAGGCACGGGGTATGCATGCCCACCACCGTCCAGGGGATGTTCTGCGATTTGGCCTCGTCGATGGCGTCCGCGGTCCAGCGCCAGCGTTCGCTGTCCCTTGAGTAGTCCAGCGG
>NZ_CAKKMM010001594.1:0-1104 GCF_918698205.1 Microbacterium sp. Bi128
GTGCGGAAGCCGGTCAGGACCTCGTCGAGGATCAGCAGGGCACCGTGTTCGCGGGTAATCCGGGAGAGGCCGGCGTTGAAGCCGTCGCCGGGGGTGACCACGCCCATGTTGGCGGGAGCGGCTTCGGTGATGACGGCGGCAATGCTGTCACCGTGCTTGGCGAAGGCGGCTTCGACGGCGCCAAGGTCGTTGTAGGGCAGCACGAGCGTCTCGGCGGCGGTCGCGGCGGTGACCCCGGCCGAGCCGGGCAGCGCGAGGGTCGCCAGGCCGGAGCCTGCGGCGGCGAGGAGGCCGTCGAGGTGGCCGTGGTAGCAGCCGGCGAACTTGATGATCAGGTTGCGGCCGGTGAAGCCGCGGGCGAGCCGGACGGCCGTCATGGTCGCCTCGGCGCCCAGGTTCTTGCCGAAAACGGGCTTGAGGGTGGCCAGTTTCTCCGGGCTCGTGTCGGCGCGCAGGTTGGAGTCGCGGCTCAGTCCCCGGTAGGGGGTCAGGAGGTCATCGAAGAAGCCGGCGTCGTAGGCCGCGGCCAGGTTCCGGTGGCTGTTGAAGGCCAGCTCGTCCTGGGCCTCGCGGGTGATCTTCCACTGCGCCGTGGTCAGCGCCTGGTGCTCGCCCATCGACAGGCCGGTGCGCGGCTCCCCCGTGTTCGGTGCATCGGGAGCCAGATCCTTGGGACGGAGCCGGCTGAGGACCTGCAGTTTCCGGGACATCGTCCTGGCGCGGTTGAGGTCAAGGAGCACCTCGCGGAGTCCCTCGCTGACGGCGATGGGGGCGTCAGAGGCCGAGTCGACGCCGCCGGCGATCGCGGAATCGATCTGGCCCAGCTTGATCTTGTTCGCCAGGCCAAGCACCGTTTCCAGGCCGGTGGCGCAGGCCTGCTGGAGGTCATACGCCGGGGTCTCGGCGGAGAGTGCCGAGCCGAGCACCGCTTCCCGGGTGAGGTTGAAATCCCGGGAGTGCTTGAGGACCGCCCCCGCAGCCACTTCCCCGATCCGCTCGTCCTGCAGGCCGAAGCGGGCGATCAGGCCATCAAGGGCGGCCGTGAGCATGTCCTGGTTGGAGGACTTCGTGTACGCGCCTCCGGTCCGGGCGAACGGGATGCGG
>NZ_CAKKMM010001595.1:0-1101 GCF_918698205.1 Microbacterium sp. Bi128
CATGTACGCGGACCTTGGCCACATTTCTCCTGTCTCGGTCCGCACCGAGCCAGGCACGAACCGTCTACTTCTTACTGCGGGCCTCCGCCGCGAATGCAGCTGAAAGGCCCATTGCAGAGCGCAACAAAGTTGTCATCGTTGCGCACTCATCGCTGGGAACTCATCGGGTTTCCATCAGTTTTCTGACCCGCTTTCAGGTTGGACGGTTGTTGCTGCGGCCACCGGGGTGCCCACGGCTTCCGTGCCGGCAGTGATCCGGCGTTCAACATCGGCCGTACCGGCTGCGCCGTTGAGGGCGCGGCCGAACGCTCGACGTTTGACCGCCAGTGCCAGGCACTTTTCGCTGGGGTGCAGCCATGCTCCCCGGCCAGCCATCCGGCGTCGTTCATCCACCACGACGGCGGACGAACCACCGGCGCCGGCGACGAGCCGGAGTAACTCCGACCGCGATCCTTTTTGTCGGCATCCGATACAGGTGCGCTGCGGCTGATTCCCGAGGTGTTGCACATGTGCCACGTTCGAGTATCTTCCTGCCAGTACAACTGCTTGGTGAATCACCGCGTCCCGGGAATCCGGGAAAAACCCAGACGCGCCAAAGACACACGGATACCGGCCGTTAGGCGCGGTCATGTCTATTCTAGCCCCTCCGGCGCCCGGGTCCCGAACCCAGGCATGCCGGTCAGCTTGGAAATCACGGCTAACCCGTGAGAGCGCACACAGGCCGCGGGCCGCGATGGCGGCCCGCAGCCCGTGTTCGTGCGCTTGCGCGCTTGCGCTATTTGCCGGTGTTGACGGCGGCGTCGGAGACGATGTCGATTCGCCATCCCGTGAGTTTGGCGGCGAGACGGGCGTTCTGGCCCTCTTTGCCGATGGCGAGGGAGAGCTGGTAGTCGGGAACGACCACCCGGGCCGAACGCGTCGCCTCGTCGGTGATTGTGACCGAATTCACGCGCGACGGCGAGAGGGCGCTGGCGATGAAGGTCGCAGGATCGTCGTTGTAGTCAACGATGTCGATCTTCTCGTCGTTCAGTTCAGTCATGACCGCCCGGACACGCGAACCCATTTCACCGATGCAGGCGCCCTTGGCGTTCACGCCGGGGG
>NZ_CAKKMM010001596.1:0-1101 GCF_918698205.1 Microbacterium sp. Bi128
TGGGCCTCTCGGACCGGATCTACACGATTTTCGAAGGCGCCATCACCGGCGTGCTGAACAAGGACGAAGCCAGCCAGGAAAGCCTCATGAAACTCATGACGTCCGCCCGCAAGACCGCTTGACCCTTTGGGACAAACCAGAACAATCCGAACACCCCGGACACAAGGACTGAAACAATGAACGCGCTCAAGAAGCTCTTTGGCGGCAACACCCGCCAATTCGGCATGATCTTCGCCCTGGTTGCGCTGATCGTGTTCTTCGAGATTTTCACGGAGGGCCGCACGCTCACATCGGGCAACGTCATCAACCTCTTCAACGGCAACTCCTACATCCTGATCCTCGCCATCGGCATGGTGCTGGTCATCATCGCCGGGCACATCGACCTCTCGGTCGGTTCCGTCGCGGCCTTCGTGGGTGTCTGCGTGTCACTCTTCATCCGCGACTGGGGCCTGCCCTGGTACATCGGCGTCCTGATGGGGCTGGGACTCGGCGTCCTGATCGGGGCCTGGCAGGGATTCTGGGTGGCCTACGTCGGCATTCCCGCGTTCATCGTGACGCTGTCCGGCATGCTGATCTTCCGCGGCGCCAACCAGTTCGTCGGCAAGTCGAACACCATCCCGGTCCCGGCGGATTTCCAGTACATCGGCTCCGGCTACCTGGCCGAGTTCGGCCCGAAGACCGGCTACAACAACCCCACCATGCTGATCGGCCTGCTCGCCGTAGCGTTCGTAATCTTCAGCGAGATCCGGTCCCGCCGCAACGCCAAGAAGCTCGGCGCCGAGGTCCCTGAAGCCTGGGTCATGGTCCTCAAACTGGTGCTGGTCTGCGGCGCCATCCTCTACGCGACGTACCTCTTCGCCACCGGCCGTCCGGGCACGTCCTTCCCGGTTCCGGGCCTGATCCTCGCCGTCCTCATCATCGTCTACGGCTTCATCTCCTCCAAGACCGTCATCGGCCGCCATATCTACGCGGTCGGCGGCAACCGCCACGCTGCGGAGCTCTCCGGCGTCCAGTCCAAGAAGGTCAACTTCCTGGTCATGATGAACATGTCCTTCCTGGCCGGCCTCGCCGGCATGATCTTCGTCGGCCGCTCCACCGCCT
>NZ_CAKKMM010001597.1:0-1101 GCF_918698205.1 Microbacterium sp. Bi128
GGGGACGACGTCGCCGAGTGCCTCGGCGGAGCCGACCAGATCGACCAGGAAGCCTTCCTGGACCGCTACGAGTCGGTCTGCGATCCGCGCCTGAACCACATGCAGTCGCTCGAGATGGCGTTCCTGGTGGCCGGAGCGCTCTCCAAGCGCTGACGCACTGATGGACAGAATGCATCTGGCAGAACGCATTCCGGCAGAACGTTTCCCACAGAACGCATTCTGAGAAAAAGCTCCGCCCGGCTGCTGCAGCCGGGCGGAGCTTTCTTGTGCGATGGCAGGAGTCGGATCGGGGTGCCGGTCAGACGACGGTGAGCGTGACGGTCGAGCCTTCCGGGGCCTTCGTGTCCACCGGATTCTGGTCCCGGACCGTGCCGAAGAAACCGCCGAGGATGTTATCGACCTGGACCTTGAAGCCGAGTTTCTCAAGGGCTTCCTGGGCCTCCGAGGCCTGCTTGCCGATGAAGCTGGGGACCTCGACGAGCTTCGGGCCCTTCGAGATGGTCAAGGTGACGGTGCCGCCCTTGGTCAGGTTGCCGGAGGCCGGGTCCTGCGCCAGCACCGCGCCCTCGGGGACGTTCCTGTCGTTGACTGCTTCCGGGGCCACCACGGCCTTCAGGCCGGCGGCTTCCAGGGCCTTAACAGCGGCGTCCTGCGCCTGCCCGCGGACATCCGGGACCGGGATGGGCTGCGGGCCCTTCGAGACGGTCAGGCCCACGGGCGTCCCGTGCCTGACCGGGTTGCCGCTGCGCGGAGCCTGGGCAAGGACGGTTCCGGCAGGCGCCTTCTCGTCGAAGGTCTCGGTAATCGGGCCCAAAGCCATCTGGGCGCCGTTGAGCGTGGTCTTGGCCTCGTCCAGGCTCTTGCCGGCCAGTTCCGGCAGCGGGAACAGCTCCGGGCCCTTGGACACGGCCAGCGACACGGGCTGGAACTTGCGGATGACCTCCCCGGCGGTCGGCTCCGAGCCGACCACGAGCCCGGGCGAGACGTCGTCGTCGAAGACATCCTTCACCGTGGATTGGAAGCCGGCGGTGCGGAGCAGGTCCTGGGCCTCGGCAACGGTCTTGTTCGCCACCGGGGGAATCGTTCCCGGCGACCCCGGAC
>NZ_CAKKMM010001598.1:0-1100 GCF_918698205.1 Microbacterium sp. Bi128
CCTTTGGCCTGCGCAACGTCAACGAGCCGAAGAAGGCCCTGGCCGAGATGCTGCGGGTCACCAAGCCCGGCGGCCGGCTGGTCATTGCGGAGTTCTCCCAGCCCGTGGTGCCGCTGTGGCGCACCATGTACACCGAATACCTCATGCGGGCCCTGCCGGCCATCGCCGTCAAGGCCTCTTCCAACCCCGACGCCTACGTCTACCTCGCCGAGTCCATCCGCGCCTGGCCGGACCAGGACCACCTTGCGGCCTGGCTGCAGGAGGCCGGCTGGGAATCCGTCACGTACCGCAACCTCAGCGGCGGCATCGTCGCCGTGCACCGGGCCCAGAAACCGGCAGACCCCTCGAACGGCCCTGCCGCCGGCGCTGCGGCGCTGGCCGCCCACACCGGACCCGTGGCCAAGCTGCGCCGCAACATCACCCGGCCCGGCCGATAGCCGATCCCTGCTGTGAATGTACTGATCGTCGGGGCGGGCCCGGCCGGATCCACCGCCGCCTACTACCTTGCCAAAGCCGGCATTGACGTCACGGTGCTGGAGAAAACCAGCTTTCCCCGCGAGAAAGTCTGCGGCGACGGACTCACCCCGCGCGCGGTCCGCGAGATCCAGAAGCTGGGACTCGCCCACCCCGAAGCCGACGGCTGGCGGCGGAACAAGGGCCTGCGCCTGATCGCCGGCGGCCGCACGATCGAACTGCCCTGGCCGGAGGTTGCCGACTTCCCGCAGTACGGGCTGATCCGGACCCGGCTCGGCTTCGACGAACAGCTCGCCCGGCATGCCCAGTCCGCGGGCGCCGTCGTGCTGGAACGCCACAGCGTCACCGAGGCGCTGCGCTCCGAGGATGGCCGGGTCACCGGCGTGCGCGCAGCACTGCTGGACAACTCCGGGCGCAAGACCGGCGAGACGCGCGACTTCAGCGCCGACGTCGTCCTCGCCGCCGACGGGAACTCGACGCGCACCGCCGTCTCACTGGGCATCGGCAAGCGCGACGACCGGCCGCTCGGCGTGGCCGTGCGGACCTACTTCACCTCGCCGCGGCACGACGACGACTGGATGGAAGGCTGGCTCGAGCTTCCCGGCCGCGACGGCAAGCTCCTGCCC
>NZ_CAKKMM010001599.1:0-1100 GCF_918698205.1 Microbacterium sp. Bi128
GTGCTGCTCGATGCCGTCCTGGCGACTGCCCGGAATTGTGGCTTCGGCCAGACGGTGCTGGCCCTGGGCGGCGCAGCGGCCGACCTGGAGCGCACTGTGGACACCAGCGGCTGCGATGTGGTGCTCAACCCGGACTTCGGCGAAGGGTGCGCGTCCTCGATCGCCACGGCGCTCGCCGCCCTCCATCCGGGCACCAGCGCCGTCGTCCTGCTGCTCGGCGATCAGCCCGGTGTCCGGGCCGCGAGCGTCCGGGCAGTGCTTGGCGCCCTGCAGCCCACTCCTGCGCACACTGCCGGCATCGCGGTGTGCCGCTACGACGACGGCGTGGGCCACCCGATGGCGTTTGCCCGGCGCCTGCTGCCGGACCTGGCCGCCCTGCACGGGGACACAGGCGTCGAGGTCCGCACAGCCGGCCCCGTCCCCCCGGACGTCGACACCGAAGATGACTACCGGCGCCTCCTTGCCGGGCTGCTGGGGGCCCTATGACGGCGGCGGCGCGGGCCGGCGCGGAGGAGGACGTGCGGCGCCGGGTCCCGGATGTCGGATCGCTGATGGCCGCGCTGGACCGGGCCAACTACCTGGCCGACGTCGGACTGGCGACGGCCCTGTTCCTGGCTGTCCGCCTGCCGCAGCCCATCCTGCTCGAGGGCGAGGCGGGGGTCGGGAAGACGGAGGCCGCTAAGGCGCTGGCCGAGCTCCTCGACACCCCGCTGTACCGGCTGCAGTGCTACGAGGGAATCGACGCCGGTGAGGCCCTCTATGAGTGGAACCACCAGCGCCAGCTGCTCGGCATCCGGCTGGCCGAAGTCCGCGACACCGAGGTCACGGAAACGGACCTGTTTGCCTCCCAGTACCTGCTGCGGCGCCCGCTCCTGCAGGCGCTGGAACATCCCGGCCCGCGGCCTGCCGTGCTGCTCCTGGACGAGATCGACCGCGCCGACGCCGAATTCGAGGCCTTCACCTTTGAACTGCTGGCCGAATCCGCCGTCACCATCCCGGAGCTGGGCACAATCCGCGCCACCCATCCCCCCATCGTGATCCTGACCTCCAACCGGACCCGGGACCTTCACGACGCCCTGACCCGCCCCTCCCTGTACCAC
>NZ_CAKKMM010001600.1:0-1100 GCF_918698205.1 Microbacterium sp. Bi128
GGGTCGGTTCGCTCTCGATCGCCGACTGCACGATGGCGAAGGACTCGATGGTGCCGTCCGCGGCCGCCGAGATTTCCGGTGTCAGGGTGTTCACGCCGGCGGTCTCCAGCCAGAGCTGCCCCCACCGTTCCAGGTCGCGGCCGCTGGCCTTCTCGAGTTCGGCCATGAGGTCGCTGAGCTCGGTGTTCTGCCAGGCGTGCTTGCTGAAGTACTCCCGCACCCCGGACATGAATTGCTCCGGGCCCACCCAGGCGACGAGCTGGCGCAGTACCGACGCGCCCTTGGCGTAGGTGATCCCGTCGAAGTTCACCTCGACGTCCTCGAGGTCGTTGATCTCGGCGAAGATCGGGTGCGTGGTGGGCAGCTGATCCTGCCGGTAGGCCCAGGACTTCTCCACGGACGCGAACGTGGTCCAGGCGTGGCCGAACTCGGTGTTCTCGACGGCGGCCAGGTGGGACATGTATTCGGCGAAGGACTCGTTGAGCCAGAGGTCGTTCCACCAGCGCATGGTGACGAGGTCGCCGAACCACATGTGCGCGAGCTCGTGCAGCACGGTGATGGCGCGGCGTTCCACCTGGGCGTCGGTGACCTTGCCGCGGAAGACGTAGCCTTCCAGGATGGTGACGGCCCCGGCGTTCTCCATGGCGCCGGCGTTGAACTCCGGCACGAAGAGCTGGTCGTACTTCTCGAACGGGTACGGGCAGCCGAACTGGGCCTCGAAGAACTCGAAGCCCTGCCGGGTGAGTTCGAAGATGTTGTCCGCATCGAGGTATTGCATGAGCGACTTGCGTGCGAAGATGCCCAGCGGGGTGACCTTGCCCGCCGCCGACGTGACCTCGCTGCGCACCGACTGGTACGGCCCGGCGATCAGCGCGGTGACATAGGAGGACAGCCGCGGTGTCGGCGTGAACTCCCAGACAGAGCGGGCGCCCCCATCCGCGCCGGGGATGGTCTCCACCGGCACCGGGGTGGGGGAGTTGGACACGACATCCCAGTGCGAGGGGGCGGTGACGGTGAACGTGAAGCTGGCCTTCAGGTCGGGCTGTTCGAAGACGGCGAACATGCGCCGCGAATCCGGGACCTCGAACTGGGTGTACAGG
>NZ_CAKKMM010001601.1:0-1098 GCF_918698205.1 Microbacterium sp. Bi128
CTTATCGCTGGAGCTATCGCCAAGGCGGTCCTTCCCGGCCGTCAAGGAGGCGGCTGGCTGATTACACTCGTTGTTGGCGTCGTGGGCGCAATCCTCGGAGGTTGGATCGGCTCGTTGATCTTCGGCGGAGGGCTCGCTGACTTCTTTGACCTGCGGACCTGGCTCCTCTCCATCCTCGGGGCCGTTATTGTGCTCCTGATCTATGGGGCTCTTGCCGGTCGGAGGACCAGGGCGTAGCAGCCTCGATCCTCCGGATGCAGGGCTGCCACTGAGGACGCCCTGCGACTTCTGTTAGACGGCTGCGGGCCGCTGCTGAAACACCCCGGGAGGAACCACCCGGCGTTTCTCGGCCCGCGCCGCCGAGTCCAACGGCATGACGGTTGACCTCATGCCGGGCGCCCGCCCGCAACGCTTCGTCGAGAACAAGCTTCGAAAGCCTCCGAGCGCAGCCCCGGCGGCCGGTTCCGCTGTCGTAAGTAGTAATCGCCAAAGCGGCAGAAGTCATTGCTCCGCGCGCATCCGACACCATGCGACCAGAGATGCTAAACAGCAAGGAGATAGACATGGACAACCTATTCCGCCGCACGGGCATCGACGTGCCCGAACCAGTCCGGCGCTTCCTGCAAGGCGAGACGGACACCTGGCTCAGGGTCGAGGAATACCGGGACGGAAACACCTTGGTGGTCAGAACCGATATCCCCGGCATCGACCCGGACAAGGACATCGATATCACCGTCACCGAGGGCAACTTGAATATCGCTGCCCGGCGCACGGAACCCGCGCACAAGGATCAACCGGGTTACCGAAGCGAAGTGCGGTACGGCGAATATTCGCGAAGCGTCCCGCTGCCCCGCGGCGCGGACCCTGACACCGTCGAGGCCAGCTACATCGACGGTGTCTTGGAAATCCGCGCCCAAATCCCGGAGCAGTCCGGACCGTCCGCCACGAAAGTCCACGTCTCCCGCGGTGGAAACCAGTCACCGGAAGCACCAGAGAACTTCGTGACTTGAACGGCATTTCCGGCACTCGACTCGCCCGGCACCCACCAGCGACCGCGGGTGCCTTCTGGCAGGGCGAAGGGGGCCATCGGTATTGGTT
>NZ_CAKKMM010001602.1:0-1096 GCF_918698205.1 Microbacterium sp. Bi128
CGGCAAGTCCACGCTGCTGAAAGTGCTGACCGGGGAGGAACCGGCGGATGCCGGTGAAGTGGTCTGGGCGAAGGGGCCGGGTTTTGTTTCCTACAACAAAATGCTGGAAGAGCTCGACGACGCCGACACCGTTTCGCACGCGGTCAACGCGCTGCCGGACAGCCTGGCCTTCAGCGCCACGAAGAAGTCCGTCAACAGGTTCCTCGCCATGTTCCAGTTCTCCGAGGCCGACCTCAAACAGAAGATCGGGAACCTCTCCGGCGGACAGAAAGCCCGCGTCGCCATGGCCCAGTGCCTGCTGTCCGGGGCCTCGGTGCTGCTGCTGGATGAGCCCACCAACCACCTGGACATGTCCAGTACCCAGGTGATGGAGCGGGCACTGCTCCACTTCCCCGGCGCGGTCGTCGTGGTCAGCCACGACCGCTTCTTCACCGAAAAGATCGCCACCCGTCAGCTGGTCTTCGGCACCGACGGCGCAGAACCCGGCGAGGTCGACGTACGCGCGGCCTAAGGACGTGGTGATTGCCCCGAGGCTCAGTGTTTGCTCAACATTGGCTCAGGATGTGGCCTGAGCGGCTAAAGGGCCGACAAGTGGTCGTTTCCGAGCGGTAGTGTGGCGCTGGCTGCCGACCGGGGGGACGGCAGCGGTCTCTTATCCGCTTTGAAAGGAATCTCCCGTGGCAGGAATCATCGGCTGGCTCAGTGCTCTGGGCACCACAGGCAAGGCAGTAGTAGTGGCCTCCGTCGTCGTCACCGGCGGCGCCGGCGCAGCGGCGGCCACCGCGACCACCAATCTCCCGGCTGACCCGACGTCAACCATGACGGCGACCGGCACCGAAACCTCTGAGCCGGCCGGGTCGGCCGGGTCGGAGACTCCGGTAGTGGGCGACCAGGAAGCCGCCGATCACGAATCGTCTGAATCGTCTGAACCGGGCGATCCGGCTGAATCGTCTGAACCGGGCGATCCGGCTGAGTCGGATGACCAGGAGGCGGACGATCAGGGCACAGAGGCGGACGCGGACGATCAGGGTGCGGAAGAGGTCGCGGACGACCAGAACGCGGACGACCAGAACGCGGACGACCATGGCGCGGAAGA
>NZ_CAKKMM010001603.1:0-1096 GCF_918698205.1 Microbacterium sp. Bi128
GAGGACGACGCCGGAGTCTGGCATCCTCCCCTCCGCGGATCTCCTCCGCTCCGGGGCTGCGGGGCAAAGCCAGGGGAGGAGATTCGGCGACCGGAGGACGGCACCGGGATCCGGCATCCTCCCCTCCGCGGATCTCCTCCGCTCCGGGGCTCAGCGGGCTCGATGCAGCCCCTGCGCGATGGCGGAAACGATGCTGTGCTGAACCGAGGGCCAGTCGTCGACGAGTTGGTGGTAGCCCACGCGGATGACGTGATAGCCGTTGAGCGCCAGAAGGGCGTCGTGCCGGATATCCGCCTCGCGCTGAGCCCCGACGTGATGACCGCCGTCCGCCTGGACGACGAGCTTCTCGCCGATCAGCAGGTCGACGCGGTAGCCCAGGATCCACATTTGCGGCCTGAGTCGCACTCCGAGCCACGCCAGGCGCACGATGAGGAAGGTCTCCAGACCCGAATCGGCGAGCGGCGTGGCCCGTGCCGCGAGTTCGAGACCGCGGCTCGTCAATGGGTACCGGCGCATCTCGTCGAGAGTGACCAACTTCTTGTTCAACGCCGAGTTCCAGATCGCGAGCGCCTGCTCGTCGGGCAGGCAGCGGCTCACGACACCGAGGACGTTGACCACGCCGTCGACCAGATTCTCCGGATGCCGAGGGACCAACGGCCGGCAACGGTGGACGCGCGTGCCCGCCGCGACGCTGATGCGACCGGCGTGAGGCGGGGCGGCCACGTGGACCTCGCCCGTGGCCAAGACCCACAGACCGTGTCGGACCGCCGCGGTGGAGCATGCCAACGTCACCCCTGTGCGCGCCGCGGCGACGAGGAACGGATCGGCATCGGGGACGGCGACCCACCGACGGCGAAGACGGAGGAGGGCACCGTGCTTCACCGCGGAGGAGAGCGTGTCGGCGGACACTCCCTCTCGCTGGAGGGCCGCGGTGGCGACGACACCGCCGAGGGTACGCACTCGGGCGACGAGCCGATCGATCCGGTCGGAGAGGCGGGGATTCACGGCGCCAGCGTGCCCGATCGCTCGAGCGCACGGTCACGTGGCGCCCGCAACCTGTGGATGACGGGGCTGGGGAGGAGGGGCGCAGGGGTTC
>NZ_CAKKMM010001604.1:0-1096 GCF_918698205.1 Microbacterium sp. Bi128
CACAGCTCTATGTCGACGCCGCCAAGGTGGACGGCGTGAGCACGCTCGGCATCAGCCTGCGGCACGTGCTGCCCGGGTTGAACACCACGATCGTGGTGCAGTCCGCCCTCATCTTCGCGGTGGGCATGCTGATCCAGGCCGGCCTGGCGTTCATCGGATTTGGGCCGCCCATCCCGCAGCCCAGCTGGGGCGGCATGATCCAGGGCGCATCCCAGCACGTCTACGACGCCCCCTGGCTGATGGTCCCCACCGGTGCGGTCCTGGCGCTGACGGTCCTCGCGGCCAATGCCATCGGCAACGCCCTGGGGAAAAGCCCGAACGCGGCCGCCTCCCACCTGCCCTCCGCCGCTGACCGCCGACGCCGGGCCGCTGCGTCCGCGGCTGCGCCGTCGACCGATGCCGCCGCGCCGTCCACCGATGCCGCCGCGCCGGACGCGGCCGGCCGGCTGAGTGTCCGCGGGCTCTCGGTGGGCGTCGACGCCGGCACGCCCCTGGTCACGGAGGTCTCCTTCGACGTCGAACAGGGCACCGTGCTCGGGCTGGTGGGCGAATCCGGCTGCGGCAAAACCATGACGGCGTTGTCCCTGCTGGGCCTGTTGCCCTCGGGCGTATCCGTCACCGGAGGCCAGATCCTGTGGAACGGCCGGAACCTCGCGGCCGCCACGGAAAATGAGCTGGCCGGCGTCAGGGGACGGGAGATCGCGCTGATCTCCCAGGAACCCATGCGTGCCCTCGACCCCATGTTCACGGTCGGCTACCAGCTGGTCTCCGCCATCCGGCGCCTGCGGGGCATGGGCAAAGCCGAAGCACGCACCGAAGCCCTGAGCCTGCTCGAAAAGGTGGGCATCGTGGACGCCGCGCGCATCCTCACCACCTACCCGCACCAGATCTCCGGCGGCATGGCCCAGCGCGTGGCCATCGCCCTGGCCCTGGCCGGCCGTCCCCGGCTGCTGGTCGCCGACGAACCCACCACGGCGCTGGACGTGACAGTGCAGGCCGAGATCCTCTCGCTGCTGCGGGCACTGGTCAAGGACACCGGCATGTCCGTGGTGATGGTGACACACGACCTCGGCGTAGTGGCCGACATCTGCGACAC
>NZ_CAKKMM010001605.1:0-1094 GCF_918698205.1 Microbacterium sp. Bi128
TAACAGCACCGCGGCGTCGCGGAAAAATCAGCCCGCCGAAATCCGTCGGTCGGGCGCGCCGCCGGGGGTCCACTGCAGGTCGTCCGGCCCGTGCCCGTAGGCGACGGCGTGCCCGGAGCGGAGCACGAGCACGTCGGCATCCAAGCCGTGGGGCGCGTCGGCGTCGTTGGTCACGACGAGCGAGGCCATCCCGCGCTCATCACGGCGACGCACGATGGCGGCGCGCACCGCCGCCCGCACCTCGACGTCGAGGTTGGCGTACAGGTCATCCGCCACGAACAGGCGCGGCTCCAGGACGAGGGCGCGCGCGAGCGCGACCCGCTGACGCATCCCGGCGCTCAGTTCGTAGGGGTACTTCGGCGCCGTGCCGAGCGGGAGCTCCATCTCGTCGAGCAGTGTCGCGACGCGCACCGCGAGCGCCCGCGTGTTCACGCGGCGATCTCGCGCGGTGATCGGCTCGGAGATGACCTCGGACACCGTCAGGCGTGCGGGCAGATTCGCACCAGCGCCCTGCGGAAGGTACCCCGTGTGGAACGTCCATTCCCGGACCGCCCGCCCCGGATGCCGCGCCGAGATGCCGTGGATGCGCGCGTCTCCCCCGACGACCGTCAGCCCTTCGTCGGGCCGCCCCGCCAGCATCGAGGCGAGAGACGTCTTCCCCGACCCCGTCGGGCCCATGATCACGAGGCTGCGCGCCGCGGCGAGGGTGAAGGTGATGCCGTCGATGACCCGTACGCCACTGCGGGCGAGCGAGAGGTCGTCGGCGCGGATGGCGACAGCGGTGTCGAGGGACCGGGGCATGCGTACATCCTCCCCGACGGGATCCTCTGACGCCACCGCCGTGGGTCAGGGAGCGGTCAGTCGCTGTCGATCGGCGTCCAGTTCCCGCAACCGGATCCGCAGACGCCGCCCCTCTTCGGAGTCGGCGGGGACGCGCTGGATGCCGCGCAGCAACTCGTCCTTCTCTCGCTGGAGCTCGCGCACGAGCAGGCCGCGAGCGAGGTCGTTCGCCGAGGCGACCGCGCCTTCTTCGTGGCGCGCGGGGAACTCCGCGGTGAGCAGTTCGACGGCGAGGGTGCGGAACGGCTCGCGCA
>NZ_CAKKMM010001606.1:0-1094 GCF_918698205.1 Microbacterium sp. Bi128
GCAGTTCAACCTGCAGCCGGTATTTCTCCAGCTCGTACTCTTCGCGGGACATCCGTTGCTCGTAGGGGTAGTCTTCCCGCCACGTCTGGACGGCCGAGCCGCCGGGGTGAATCAGTTCCGGATCTTCGCCTTGCCCCCCGCGCACCGTGTACCCCATCTCCACCAGGTGGTCGATGGCCTCACGCAGGTTTTCCCGGAGCCAGCCCTGGTCCTCGGGTGTCCATGTCCTGTCCGCCGGCGTCATCCCGGCCCCCTTCCGGCCCCCTCGAACCAGCTGCCGGCCTTCCAGATGCCGGCGGTGTTCGATGCTCAACTGCGTTCATAGAATGCGACCAGCCTAAGCCGACAAGTGGAGCTCACGATAGGGACGGGCTGGGGGATACTTTCCGCCACCTGACCCGCCGGCAGGGACTACCTACCCTTGCGTGCCGGTCGGGCCGGGTCGATGGTTCGCTTCAGAAGAGCGTGATGCCGGTGAGTTCGGCCAGTTTGTCGGTGAGATTGTCCTGGAAATCAGCGTCGGTGACCTCCGGGGCCGGTTTCCGCGGCCGGCGGTGGTGCCAGTACATTCCGGAGACCTGGGCGACCGGGTCAGGGCTGACGGCGAGCCAGCCCTGGGGTCACCGGAGTTGCTGAGCACGTTGGTCCACTGCCGGGCGACGGCAGCGGAGAGCGCGGAAACGTAGAGCTTGCTCTCGGAGTAGGCGGCGCTGGCGTCCCAGCGCCGTCGGGTCCAATCGATGTCCTGAAGGTTTCCGCCGGCCGCGCGGTGCATCCCGCTGCTGAGGTAGATCAGGCGGTGCGGCCGCTCGATCAGCGCGGTGAGAATGTAAGGGGCCAGAACGTTGATGGCCAGGGTGCGGGAGTGTCCCTCCGGGGTCGCGACGCGCCCCGGCGAGAGGTAGACGCCCGCGTTGTGGATGACGGCGTCCATCCGCCCGTGAGCGTTCACCTGCGCGGCCAGTTCCCGGGTTTCGGAGGCCCTGCTGAGGTCACCGATCACGATGCCGATGGCAAGCGGCGCGAGTTCTTCGAGGGTGGCGGCGCGTTCCCTGGAGCGGGCGTGCAGCAGGACCTCGTCGCCGCCGTTCAGG
>NZ_CAKKMM010001607.1:0-1093 GCF_918698205.1 Microbacterium sp. Bi128
GTCCTGCTGAGCTGGGCCAACCCGGAAGCCGAGGAGGTCCACTCGCTGGAGGCCTTCGGCCCGGTGTCCTCGGTGATCGGCTACACCGACCTGGCCGACGCCGTCCGCCTCGCCGCCCGCGGCGGCGGCTCGCTGGTCGCCACGGTCTGCACGAACGATCCCGCCGTGGCCCAGCAGCTGGTCACCGGCATCGCGGCCCACCACGGCCGCGTGCTCATGCTCAACCGCGAGGACGCCCGCAGCTCCACCGGCCACGGCTCCCCGGTCCCGCACCTGGTCCACGGCGGTCCCGGCCGCGCCGGCGGCGGCGAAGAGCTCGGCGGCATCCGCTCGGTGATGCACCACATGCAGCGCACCGCCATCCAGGGCTCGCCGAACATGCTCACCGCCGTCACAGGGCTCTGGCACACCGGAGCGGACCGCAACTTCACGCTCGAGACCGAGGGCCAGCACCCGTTCCGGAAATCCCTCGCCACCCTGCACATCGGCGACGCCATCCGCTCGGAGCTGCGCGAGGTCTCGCTGGAGGAAATCACCAAGTTCGCGAACTCCACCGGCGACACCTTCTACGCCCACACCAACCAGGAAGCCGCCGCGGCCAATCCCTTCTTCCCGGGCATCGTGGCGCACGGCTACCTCCTGCTCAGCTGGGCAGCCGGCCTGTTCGTGGAGCCCGCACCGGGACCGGTCCTGGCCAACTACGGCCTGGAGAACCTGCGGTTCATCACCCCCGTGGCCGCGGGCGATTCCATCCGCGTGACCCTGACGGCCAAGAAGATCACCCCGCGCGAGACCGACGAGTACGGCGAGGTGGCCTGGGACGCCGTCCTGACCAACCAGAACGACGAAATCGTCGCGACCTACGACGTCCTGACCCTCGTAGAGAAGTAGCCCGTCCCGCTCACTCCCGCCTTACCTCCCGTTGCGCTATCACTTGTGGCTGCCAAAAGGTCGAAATGACCGCCACAAGTGATAGGGCAACCGGGGAGGGACAGGGGCGGGCTTCGCCGTGCAGGGAGCAATTGGCGGGCTCTTTCCATCCCGCTCCGGCGTAAAATCTTGCTCGTAGGAGGTGGCGAAATGACCCTAGTAC
>NZ_CAKKMM010001608.1:0-1092 GCF_918698205.1 Microbacterium sp. Bi128
GGCGTAGCCGATGCTGGAGGGCGCGCCGTCGGTGGAGATCCAGAGGTTGCCCACGGAATCGAAGGCCACGTTGTCCGGGCAGGAGATCGGTGAGACCTGGCTGGCAGGGAACCCGGCGAAGTAGGTGGCGGAGTTCTTGGCCGGATCGCCGCAGACCATCAGCAGGTTCCAGCCAAACGTTGTGGAGCTCTGGTCCCCGGTCTCGGTGATTTCGACGATGTGGCCGTCGCGGTTGAGGGTACGGGGGTTGACCTCGGTGGCACCTTCCTTGCCGGGCTTGCCGCGGTCCGCGTTGTTGGTGCAGACCACGTAGACCTTGCCGGTGTGCGGGCTGGGCTGGACGTCCTCGCAGCGGTCCATCTTGGTGGGGCCCACCTTGTCGGCGGCGAGGCGGGTGTACACCAGTACCTCTTCCACGGACATCCCGGCCACCTTGGACTGTCCGCCCACCACGAGGGGCAGCCAAACACCGGCGCCGTCGAAGGCGCCGTCGGCCGGAAGCTTGCCCGCGCCGTCGAACCCGTCGGCAGGGGAATTGCCGGTGAACTTCGCGACGTACAGGTCGCCTTCCGAGAGCAGCGTGAGGTTGTTCCTGCGGTCCTCCGCCGTCTTTCCGGGCCGGTAGGTGCCGGCCGAAACGAACTTGTACAGGTAGTCGAAGCGCTCGTCGTCGCCCATATAGGCCACCACGTGACCGGACTTGGCGACGATCACGTTGGCGCCCTCGTGCTTGAAGCGGCCCATCGCGGAGTGCTTGCGGGGCGTGGAGGAGGGATCGAAGGGATCCACTTCCACGATCCAGCCGAAGCGGTTGGCCTCGTTCTGATATCCGGGGTTGCGGGTGTCGAAGCGCGGGTCATCGAGTTCCCACTGGCGGGCAGTGGGCTTGCTGGTCAGGCCGTAGCGCTTGTCGGCGTCGGAGGTTCCGGGCGCGGCGAAGTAGCCGTTGAAGTTTTCCTCTCCGGAGAGGATCGTGCCCCACGGGGTGGTGCCCCCGGAGCAGTTGCCCAGGGTGCCCTGGATGGCCCCGCCGGAGGGGTCGGCGGCGGTCTTCAGCAGCGGGGACCCGGCGGCGGGGCCGTCGAGCTCGTA
>NZ_CAKKMM010001609.1:0-1092 GCF_918698205.1 Microbacterium sp. Bi128
GCCTCGGCCTGGACCTGCTTGAGGTGCTCGGCACCCTTGAAGGACTCGGCGTAGATCTTGTAGACGTCTTCCGTGCCGGAGGGCCGGGCCGCGAACCAGGCGTTTTCGGTAACGACCTTGAGGCCGCCAATCGCGGCGCCATTGCCCGGCGCTTCGGTCAGTTTGGCCGTGATCGTTTCGCCGGCCAGTTCGGTCGCGGTGACGTCCGACGGCGAGAGCTTGCCCAGCGCCGCCTTCTGCTCCCGGGTGGCGGCCGCGTCGATCCGGGCGTAGACGGGGTCGCCGAACTGGTCGGTGAGGCCCTTGTACAGCTGCGACGGTGATTTGCCCGTCACCGCCGTGATCTCCGAGGCCAGCAGAGCCAGCAGGATGCCATCCTTGTCGGTGGTCCAGACGCTCCCGTCCATCTTGTTAAAGGAGGCACCGGCGGATTCCTCGCCGCCGAAGGCGCCCTCTCCGGACAGCAGCCCGGGGACGAACCACTTGAAGCCCACGGGCACTTCGACAAGTTTGCGGCCCAGGCTCTCGGCCACGCGGTCGATGATGGATGAGGAAACCAGGGTCTTGCCGATCACGGACTGCGGGTTCCAGCCGGTCCGGTGCCGGTACAGATAATCGATGGCGACGGCGAGGTAGTGGTTTGGGTTCATCAGCCCGCCGTCCGGTGTGACGATCCCGTGGCGGTCGGCGTCGGCGTCGTTGCCTGTGGCGACGTCGAACTTGGCGCCGTCGGACATGCGGTTGATCAGGGACGCCATCGCCGACGGCGAGGAGCAATCCATCCGGATCTTCTCGTCCCAGTCCAGCGTCATGAAAGCCCACTGCGGGTCGACGGTGGGGTTAACCACGGTGAGGTTCAGGTGGTGGCGCTCACCGATCTCGCCCCAGTAGTCCACCGACGCTCCGCCCATCGGGTCGGCGCCGATCCGGACGCCCGCCTCGCGGATCGCATTGAGATCCAGTACCGACGGGAGGTCGTCGACGTAGCTGCTCAGGAAGTCGAACTTGCCGGTGGTCCCGGCGGCCAGGGCCTCGGCCACCGGAATCCGCTTGACGCCGCGCAGGCCGTTTTCCAGCAGCTCGTTGGCGCGG
>NZ_CAKKMM010001610.1:0-1091 GCF_918698205.1 Microbacterium sp. Bi128
GGGACCCGCCCACTCCCGGATGCGCATGCGTCGGCCGCCCGCGTCGAGGATCGCCGGCGGCGCGCTCAACGCATCGCGGTCCCCCACCGTCACCGACGCCCCCGCGACGTCGGTGACCTCCACGAGCCGGGGTTCGGGATATACCGTCGCCGGAAGGGGATCGGGAAGGCTCCCCGGCCAGGGTCGGGCGCGGTCCTTCGCCGTCACCGCGCGGTCGCCCCACGGCACCAAGACCTGACGCTCCGCCAACCACCGACCCCCGCCGACGACCGGGGTGACGACGGCACGGTGACCGAGCATGGCCTGCACCCGGGAGAGCGCGTGATGCACCCTCTCGTCGGGCCCGGCCCCGAAGAGTCCCTTGACATGGTGGGACGCCTCGTCCACCGCCTCGGGCTCGATGGAGACCCCGGCGACACCGCTGCCGAAGATGCCGCGACCGTCCTCGGCGAGCTGCCATCGCACGCGATCGACCACGGCCCCGGCGTCGAAGGACCCGGGGTGCAGCCACACGCGTTCGCTGCGTTCGCCGCGCTCGCCCGAAAGCACGACGCGCACCTCGGTGCACACCAGGTTCTGCTCGCCCAGGCGAGCGATGAACTCCTCGGCAGCTACCCGCATACCGAATGCGATCTGGTCGGCGAGCTCGAGCGGTGGCTCGAAGGCGACCTCGCGGCGGAGCTCGGGCGGTGGGGTGCGCGGCTGCACCGGCTGGGAGTCACGCCCCGAGGCGAGGGCGTGCAGTCGCGCCCCGCGCTCGGCGAACCGTTCCCGGACCCGATCGACCGGCATGGCGGCGAACTCCCCCAGCGTGTGGACCCCCAAGCGCGCCAGCAGGCTCGCCAGGTCGGGGTCTTCGAGCGCGGTCACCGGAAGGGGGGCGAGGAAAGCGGCCGCCTGCCCCCCGGGCACCACGCGCACGGGCTCGTCGGCGCGGGTGACGCGGGCGGCGTGCTCTGCGGTGAAGACACCGTCGGCGACGCTCGCGCGAGCGTCGGTGAACCCCTCGGCCACGAGCAGCCGCACGAGGGTGCGCGCGGCCTCGTCTTCTCCGCCGTAGTAGCGCGCCGGTCCGCGCGCGCGGAGGGCGC
>NZ_CAKKMM010001611.1:0-1091 GCF_918698205.1 Microbacterium sp. Bi128
GAAGAAGGAGGCCGTGACGATTCCTCCGAGGACCACCATGAGGATGTGGGCGCCGCCCCGCCCGGACGTGATGAGGAAGACGATTCCCAGTGCCAGCAGCCCGAAGCCGAACGATCCGCCCACGAGGGCGACGGGGCCCAGGCCCAGCAGCAGGGCCAGGGCACCGCCGAAGGAGGCGCCCGAGGAGACGCCGATGACCTCCGGGCTGACCAGGGGGTTGCGGAACACGGCCTGCAGGGCCGCGCCGCCGATTGCGAGGGCGCCACCGACCAGCAGGGCAAGCAGGACCCGGGGCAACCTGACCAGCAGCACCACGTTTTCCTCGGCCGCGGGAAGGCCCGGGCCGAAGGGAACTATTCGCGACGCCAGGATCTGCACGACATGGTCCAGGGACACGCTGTAGCGGCCGCTGGCGAGTGCAACCGCCGACACGGCCGCCAGGACTGCTCCTGAGAGCAGGCATGGACCGATGACCTGGCGCAGCCCCGGTCCCCGGCCGCCGGGGGGTCCCGTGGTCAGAGGCTGGGCCTCACGAAGCATCGAACTGCCGGTAGTTGGCCGAGGTGCCGTTGGCCTCGGTCCAGAGGATCTTGTCCAGCTCCGTCGCCGATGGCTGGTAGCGGTACAGGAAGTCGAAGTAGTCGTTTGTCTCGTCCCTTAGAGTGGAGCGGTTGCCGGAGGGGAAACTGACATCTGTGAGCCAGCGCCACATCAGTGGCGATTCCTGGCCGGGGGGATCCCAGCGGTAGCCGCCCAGCGGGACCTTGTAGACGCGGCGGGAGCGCACGGCGGAGATGCTTTGCCACACCGGGTTGGCGTAGACGTCGGTGGGCATCGCGTCGTCGAAGTTCCCGAGCAGGATGATTTCCGGATCCCAGGCCAGGACCTGTTCGACGTCCACGCCCACCATGCCCTTGCCCTGAAGGCCCTGCGGGCCGGTGGCGGGGTTGTGTGCCCCGATGAGCTTGATGTAGAAGTCGTTGTAGCTGCCGTTTCCGGCTACCTTGAGGCCGCCGCTGAACCTGTTGAAGTAGATGATGCCCGGGCCGCCGGTGCCGCGGGCGGCGGCCTCGGCCTGGATGGCCTTCTGT
>NZ_CAKKMM010001612.1:0-1090 GCF_918698205.1 Microbacterium sp. Bi128
CATTTGGGAGAGGGTTTTCATCTGTTCCTCGTCGTCGTTCAGTTCGGCAGCGAGGGCGCTGTGCTGTTCGTCCGCTGCCCTGCGACCAGCAAGCGCGTCCGACATCGCAGGAGTGTCCAGGCGCATCAGGACGGCAGCGCACAGGAACTCTTCCAGCGGCGGCGCAACGACGGTGATGCCCCCGCAGCCTCCGTGGTCGGGACCGGAAGCGCAGACATACCGGCGAGTGTCGACACGGACCGCTGAATAGAGCTTGGTGCCGCATTTGCCACACCGCAGAAGCCCGGATAAAACATACCGGCGCGGGGCCCTCGTGTTGTTGCGCTTCTTGGTGGCGAAGTGAGCCAGGATGCGCTCTCGTTGTTCCGGCGTGATGATCGGGTCCCACACGGCTTCCGCAACGACGGTTCCCTTGTGTTCCCTGAGCCCTGCGATCCTGGCAGATTTCAGCATCGCGTTCAGCGTCATGGTTTGCCACTGCCCACCGGCGCTCGTGGGTACGTTCTGGTCGTTGAGCCAGACACAGATGGACCGCGACGATTCCCCGGACAGAAACCGTGCCACGATCTGCCGCAGAATTTCCGCCTCTGACTCAATGACGGTCTTGCGGTCCCTCTCGTAACCGAAAGGGCGCAAATTTCCCCCGTTTGGCATCCCCTGCTCTGCCAGCTGCTGCGCCTTCCTCTTCAGCCTCTCGGATTTCCTCGCTGACTCCTTGGAAGCGATCGCCGCGAGGATGCGCGCCATGAACAACCCGTCGTCGTTACCGAGATTTATGTCAGCCGTTACGGACTTCACCTGGGTCACTCCGGCGCGTTCACATAACCGAGTGAATTCCTCCAACTCCATCGGCTGCCGTGTCAGTCGGTCCAGGTTGTAGACGATCACAGCGTCGCGGTGGCCGTCGGCCAGGTCGGCTAGCAACCGCTGATACTGCGGGCGTGGTCTCGCTGCGCTGGACTTGTAGGCGCTCACGTCGTTGTCGACATACTCATCGCCCACGGTCCAACCCTGGTCCGCAGCCAGCTTGCGGCAGTCCTCGAGCTGTCGGGTGACGCCTAAAGCCTCGCCTGTTTGATCCGACGAGATA
>NZ_CAKKMM010001613.1:0-1089 GCF_918698205.1 Microbacterium sp. Bi128
ACTTGACGGATCCCCTGGGGTTAGAGTGCTGGCCACCAGCCGGGAGCCACTCCATGCCGACGGGGAGTACACCTACCGGGTGCCGTCATTGCCCCTGCCCTCGCCCCTGCCGACTGACGCTCTCGATCTGGCCGTGCTGGGCCGTCTGCCCTCTGTCCGGCTTTTCGTTGAGCGGGCAGCGCAGGTCCGGCCGGGTTTCGCGCTCGACGCCGACAACGCGCAGGGGGTGACAGAGTTGTGCCGACGGCTCGACGGGATGCCGCTGGCCCTCGAATTGGCCGCGGCCAGGACGGCCGTACTCGAACCCGCCGAGATCGTCCAGGGATTGGGCGATGCTTTGTCCATGCTCGGCGGGGGAACCAGCGGCGTCACACGGCACCAGACGCTGCGTGGCACCTTGGAATGGAGCCACGAACTGCTCACCAAACCGGAGCAGGTTCTGCTGCGCCGGCTGTCTGTGTTCGCGGGTGGTTTCACCCTCGACGCTGTGGCAGCAGTCTGCGCTGACGCGCCCCTCCAACAGATCGAACTGCTCGACCTGTTGGCCAAGCTGGTGGACAAGTCTTTGGTGGTCACCGAAAGGAGGGGCGCCGGGACCCGATACCGGCAATTGGAGACGGTCCGCCAGTTTGGCCAAGAGAATCTCGATCATGCAGGTGAGGCGGCTCAACTGGCGGCTGCGCATTGCGCCTACTTCCTTGCCGTCGCCGAATCCCACAATCCCGAACGGGCCACCGGGGTGGTCATCGAACAGCCGAAGTTGCTCGACCGCGAGCACGACAACCTGCGCGCTGCGTTGCGCTGGTCGTGCGCCCACGAGCCCGGGACCGCGCTCCGGCTCGCGGCCAGCCTGTGGCGGTTCTGGTTCCTCCGCGGTCACGCGGTCGAGGGAGCACGTTGGGTGGAGCGTGCCTTGGCGGTGGCTCCCGACTCGACCCGGCCTCGCGCGGCTGCCCTGATCGGCCTGACCGGGCTGGACAGCCGGCAGGGCCGTGGCGATCGGCATCGGGCGCTCGGCGCTGAGGCCCTGGCAATTATGCGGGAGATCGGCAACCCCGACGAGGTGACGATGGCCCGGCTCATTGAGAC
>NZ_CAKKMM010001614.1:0-1083 GCF_918698205.1 Microbacterium sp. Bi128
CCGTGAGGCGGGCCTGGTCTGGGTCCAGCTCCACGGGGACCGCTCACCCGCCGACGTCCGGACAGTGCACGACGCCGGGATGAAACTGATCAGGGCCGTCACCATGGCCGCCGCGCCGGAGGCCTTTAGCGACTGGGGCGAGGATTTGCTCCTGATCGACGCCGCCGTGCCAGGCTCAGGCGAGGCCTGGGACTACGGCTCGGTCCGGGCCAAGGCCCTGACCGGACGCAAGTGGCTGCTCGCCGGCGGTCTCGATCCCGCCAACGTGGCCCGGGCGGCGGCGGAGGCCGGGGCGTGGGGTGTCGATGTGTCCTCCGGGGTCGAGTCGGCGCGCGGCATCAAGGACTTGGCCAAGATCGGGGATTTCGTGCGGGCGGCCAAGGCGCCTGAATGAAGCTGGGCCGCCCGCGGACCATCTGAGGGGCTAGGAGCGTTTGATGACGACGTCATCGATGTATTCGTCGCCCTTTTGCCGGTTGTGCTCGGCCCCGAGCTGTACTTTGCTTAGGCTGCTCCCGAGCATTTGGACGCTCGAGCTGCTGTAGCGCTGCACGCCGTCGAACCATACCTGGATTGTTGACGAATTGCCGTTGGCGGTCACCCGCATGGACACATGGTGCCAGGCGCTCAGAGAGATGCTGCTGGAGATCAGCTTCGTGTAGACAAAGCTGCCACTCGGTGACGTGACCCGGAGCCACAGCTGCCCGTTGCTGTTGTAGCGGTAGATGTCCGCGACTCGGGTGGAGCCGGAGAAGAAACGGAAGTACGGGACGTCATTGCCGGAAACGCCGGCAACAGTGATATTGAACCAGCCGTCTGCGTACGAGGTCTTGGTCCCCGAGGAAAACGAAGGCGAGGAGAGGTTTGCGAGCGAGCCGGAATCGGTGGTCACGTGCAGCTTGGCCGCATGCGTCCCGGTGTGGGGCCGCGAAGTGGACATCGTTGCGGTGCCGGTGCCGGACACTTTGGGGACGAGGCCGCAAAAGCCGCCCGCTTCAAAACTGGTGGCGAGCACGACGGTGCCCGGATAGGAATTTGTCGGTGCCGGGCTGCAGGTTGCGGCGGTGGCAGCCTGGGCGGAAC
>NZ_CAKKMM010001615.1:0-1083 GCF_918698205.1 Microbacterium sp. Bi128
CCTCGGCACCGTCGTGAAGGATGCCGACGGCGAAGTGCTCGTCGACATGCTCACCCCGGGGATGCGCTTCGTCGTCGCTCCCGGTGGGCTCGGCGGGCTCGGCAACGCCGCTCTGGCCTCACCCAAGCGCAAGGCCCCCGGCTTCGCGCTGCTAGGAACGCCCGGCTGGGAGGGCGATGTCGTCCTCGAGCTCAAGACCGTCGCCGATGTGGCGCTGGTCGGCTTCCCGTCGGCCGGTAAGTCGAGCCTCATCGCCGCCGTCTCCGCCGCGCGGCCCAAGATCGCCGACTACCCGTTCACGACGCTGCACCCGAACCTCGGCGTCGTGCAGGCCGGCGACGTCCGCTTCACGATCGCCGACGTGCCCGGACTCATCGAAGGCGCGAGCGAGGGCAAGGGCCTGGGCCTGGAGTTCCTCCGTCACGTCGAGCGCTGCACGGCACTCGTCCACGTCCTGGACTGCGCGACGCTCGACCCCGGTCGCGACCCGCTCACCGACCTCGACGTCATCCTCGCCGAGCTCGCGGCCTACCCGGTCCCCGAGGGCCAGTTGCCGCTCCTCGAGCGCCCCCAGATCGTCGCGCTGAACAAGGTCGACGTCCCCGAGGCGCGCGATCTCGCCGACCTCGTGCGCCCCGACCTCGAGGCCCGAGGGTTCCGTGTCTTCGAGATCTCCACGGTGAGCCGGGCGGGGCTGCGCGAACTCACGTTCGCCTTGGCCGAGGTCGTCGAGCAGCACCGCGTCGCGACGCTCGACGACACTCCCGCCGAGCGCATCGTCATCCGCCCCACCGGCTCCGAGAAGGACTTCACCATCAAGGTGGAGGGCGGCACCTACGGCCCGGTGTACCGCATCCTCGGCGACAAGCCGGTCAAGTGGGTCCAGCAGACGGACTTCCAGAACGAGGAGGCCGTCGGGTATCTCGCGGATCGTCTCGCGCGTCTCGGCGTCGAGGACGAACTGTTCCGTTCCGGCGCGGTCGCCGGTGCGACCGTCGTGATCGGCCCCGGCGACGGCATCGTGTTCGACTGGGAGCCCACGCTCTCGTCCGCGGCGGAGATCATGACCGCGCCCCGTGGCAC
>NZ_CAKKMM010001616.1:0-1083 GCF_918698205.1 Microbacterium sp. Bi128
CCTTGAACGCGGACTCGGCCGCGTCCCGGCCCAGCTGAAGCGCCCAGGCGAAGTCTTCCCGGCCCAGGACGTAGGTGCAGCCGCGGGCGACCGGGAGTTCCAGGATCCGGTGGGCGAGGACGTCGGTGTCCACTTGTTCGCGGCGGATGCCGGCGCGGGCGAAGAGCGTGAGGTAGGGGTTGGCGCCGCCCACGGACCGGGCCCAGCCTGCCCGGGCGAGAACCTGCTCCGCCGTGCAGCCGGCCAGCGAGCCGTCCAGGCCCTGCCGGTGCCAGGACCATGCCCGGAGCCGCTCCGGGGTCAGGCTCTGCGGCTCCGGCAGGTTGACGGGCTTTTCTACCGACGGCGATTGCGTGGCGACAGGGTGGGTGCTCATGGGCTCATTCTCCAACAGCTTCTCTGTCAGCGGTATCAAGAAGCCGTATCAACCCGCGCCGTCTGGTTTCTGGGTGCCTCTGTTTCACCGAGTTCCGCGGTTTCCGCGGTTTCGGTGGGTTCCGTCGGTTCCGTGGGTTCCGTCGGTTCCGTCGACAGGAAGCCCAGAACGGTCCGGGCGGTGGCGTCCCAGCCGGGCAACCGGCCCCGGGCAGCCGCTGCCGCCTCCCGCCAGCGGTCCCTGAGACCGGGGTCGTCCAGCCAGCGGCGGAGCAGGTCCGCCAGCGGAGCGGGGTCCGTTCCGAGCCCGACGGCGGCGCCCGGCAACCCGGGCACCGGAGTCCCGGGCGGAGTGTCCGGCGTCGGAGTGCCGGCCGCCGGCGGCCCGGGCAGGGTGCCGGCGGCGAGCGCCTCGACGGCTCCGGTGCCCTGGCGCACCACCACGGGAATGCCGCGGGCCAGCGATTCGGTGACCACCAGGCCGTAGGTTTCGGCCCGGGAAATCAGCAGGCTGAGATCGGCCGCATCCCATTTAGCATCCAGTGCCGGGCCACGGAGCTCGCCCGGGATGCGGATCCTCCCGGCCAGGCCCAGGCGTTCCACGGACTTCCGGAGCTGCGCGGCGTAGGCCGGATCGGCGGTGTCCGAGCCGATGAGGGACGCCGTCCAGGGCACATCCGTGAGCCGGGCCAGCGCGTCCAGCAGGAG
>NZ_CAKKMM010001617.1:0-1081 GCF_918698205.1 Microbacterium sp. Bi128
CGTTATGAACGGTGCCGAACTGCGGGAAGTCCCGGGCATGTGCGGCGTGGTGGACGGCGGAATCGTCGACGGACTGTGGGGCTACGAAGCTGGCCAAAGCGGTGTGGGGGACATCTTCGGCTGGTTCACGAACAACGGCGTCCCGCCCGAGTACCACCAGGCAGCGGAGGCGGCAGGCCTGGGCATCCACGAATACCTCACGGATCTGGCCTCGCGCCAGGCCATCGGCGAACACGGCCTCATTGCCCTGGACTGGCACTCCGGCAACCGTTCCGTGCTGGTGGACCACGAACTCTCCGGCGTCGTGGTGGGCCAGACCCTCGCCACCAGGCCCGAAGACACCTACCGGGCCTTGCTGGAAGCCACGGCCTTCGGCACTCGCACCATCGTGGACGCCTTCCGCGACTCCGGAGTGCCGGTCAGGGAATTCATCGTGGCCGGCGGCCTGCTGAAGAACAAGCTGCTCATGCAGATCTACGCGGATATCACCGGCTTGCCGCTCTCCACCATCGGCTCAACCCAGGGGCCCGCCCTGGGGTCGGCCATCCACGCCGCCGTGGCCGCAGGTGAATACGCGGATATCCGTGCCGCTGCGGCTGCCATGGGATCGGAGCCCGGCAGCATCTATATTCCCATTCCGGAAAATGTTGCCGCCTACGAAAAGCTCTTCCAGGAGTACCGCACGCTGCACGACTATTTCGGCCGCGGCAGCAACAGCGTGATGCACCGCCTCAAGGCGATCCAGCGTGCGGCCAGGCCCTCGTTTGCCGCCGCTGCGGGCGCTCCGCAGCAGAACGCCGTCCCCGCCGGCTCGGTCGCAGAGGAAGTGTCCGCATGAGCAACCTGCTGGAAAGCATCGCGGAGGTCCGTCGCGAGGTCTGCGAACTGCACGCCGAACTCACGCGCTACGAACTGGTGGTGTGGACGGCCGGCAACGTCTCCGCCCGCGTCCCCGGCCATGACCTGATGGTCATCAAGCCGTCCGGAGTCTCCTACGCGGACCTCACGCCCGAGAGCATGGTTGTCACGGACCTCTACGGCACGCCCGTGGAGGGCGACTGGAGCAACCCCGCGCTGTCAC
>NZ_CAKKMM010001618.1:0-1081 GCF_918698205.1 Microbacterium sp. Bi128
GTTTGGTCCATAGGTACTCCAAATAAGGATGTCTATGGCCGACGGCTCAACCTCATTCAGCGTATCCGCGCTTGTGGTCGCACACAAGTCATAGGCCGCTGCCGGTTCAGCCAGCCTGCCGCCGGTTCGGCTCTTCGTAGTGCGTCCTGGTAGCCGTTCCGCCGACAGATTGCACCAGTGAGGCGGCGATGTCGCGGAGTTTGACGTTGCCGTTGCTGGAGGCATCGGTGAGGATCCGGACCGCGGTTTCCTGGTCGCAACGGTTCTGGGCCATGACGATCCCGATGGCCATGTCGATCACGGTCCGGGATTCGAGCGTGGCGCGCAGGTTCGTGGCGCTGTCCGTGTGCAGCGAGAAGCGGACTGCCAGCCGCAGCGCCTGGGAGATTTCACGGGTGTACCCGCGGGCCCGGACCGCGACGTCGCCGTCGAACTTGTGCGGGACATCGGAGTAGAGGTTCAGGGCCGCCTGGGCTTCGCCCTGGAGGTGGAAAGGCACCGACAACACCGAGCGCAGGCCGTGCGAGGCGACGGCGGAGGCGTAGTCAGGGCCCCAGCGGTCCTCGTCGAAGAGGTCCGGGACGTAGACTTCCCGTTCCTCCTTGGCGGCGGTCAGGCAGGGGCCCTGGGACAGTGAGTACTGGATCTCGTCCACTTCGCGGGCGGAGTCGCTGCTCCACCCGATCGTGGCGGCCTTACGGTCCCGGAGCAGGGTGATTCCGCACAGCGCGTCGTCGCCGGAGCCGGCCACCTGGTGCGCGGAAAAACGCGCGAGTTCGTTCAGGAACGCTTCGAAGTCTGCGCTGTCCAGGATCAGGTTCTGGATCTGGTCGACAGTGTTGACGGAGTCAGCGGTCAAGTCTTCAGGGGGCGGGAGCATGTCGCGTTTCTCCAGATGCGGGTACGGACGGGGGGTATTTAAGAAATGATAAGTCACCCCCTAGGCACCGTCCACCCGCGTCAGCTGAGGGAGAAACGCTAGTTGAGGCCCAGTTCGTCCTTGCCGAAGGCGAAGAGGTACGGAACGCCGGCTTCGGCCTCGATCTTTTCCTTGGCTCCGGTGTCGCGGTCCACGATCACG
>NZ_CAKKMM010001619.1:0-1080 GCF_918698205.1 Microbacterium sp. Bi128
GCGCACTGGCCGCAACCGGCCGTCCAGGCCGAGCTCGGCGATGAAGACCGTGCGGCCCGTAGGCCTGATGTCGTTCGCCGCCAGCAGCACGGCCATCGCGATGGCGAGGTCGAATCCCGAACCGCGTTTGGGCAGGGATGCCGGAATGAGGTTGGCCGTGATCTTCCGGCGGCTCAGCGGGATCCCCGAATTCTGCGCCGCCGAGCGGATCCGTTCCTTGGCCTCGTTCAGTGAGGCGTCCGGCAGGCCCAGGATCACGAACGCCGGCAGGGTCTGGCCAATGTCGGCTTCGACCTCCACGATGTAGCCGTTGAGGCCCACGAGGGCGACAGAATAGGTCCGGCCCAAGGCCATCTACCCCACCCCCTTGAGGTGCTCGAGGGCGGGCTCGCCGATGCCGTCGTCGACCACCGCGATCACGTCCACGCGGCACAGCGGCATCCATAGCCCCTGGGCACGGCACCACGCCGCTGCCAGCCGGTGGAGCCTGGCCAGCTTGTCCGCGCCGACAGCCTCAAACGGATGCCCGAAGGCCAGGGATTTGCGGGTTTTCACCTCGGCGATGACCAGCGCGTCGCCGTCGAGCGCGACAATGTCGATCTCACCCTCCGGGCAGCGCCAGTTCCGCTCCACGATCCGCATGCCGTGGGCCTGCAGGAAGTCGGCCGCGAGGTCTTCCCCGCGCCGGCCCAGAACATCCTTAGCTCTCATGCCTCCAGCGTGAAGCGCCGCCAGGGACGAAGACAGGGACGACCTCGGCTATGTGGAAAACGTCGCCGGGCTGCAAGAGCACATGAGCCAGACGAGAAGAGTATCCGCAGCCCGTTCAGCACTGCTGATCGCATAATCAAGGCAGAACGAAAAGAACTGCGGGAGGAACAGGAATGAAGGTACTTTTCCTCGATATTGACGGTGTCGTCAACCGCGTGGGTACGAGACAGAGCTTTCGCGGCTTCATGGGCATCGATCCTTTCCTGGCGTCCAAGGTCTGCAAGATCATCTTCGACACGGACGCAGCCGTTGTTCTAACGTCCACATGGCGGCATATCCCCGGCGGCCGTGAAGAAGTCGACAGACACG
>NZ_CAKKMM010001620.1:0-1079 GCF_918698205.1 Microbacterium sp. Bi128
CATGAAGGCCACGAAGGCGCCCATGGCGATTCCCACTACCGTCAGACTCATTGGATTGCCTCCCTGACTGGCCGGGCCTCGGCGGACGCGGCCGGTTTGGCCGGGCCGGGCACATAAACGTCGTTGATCTCGATATTGACCTCGATCACTTCGAGACCCACCAGTTCCCCGACGGCGGCGTAGACGACGGCGCGGACCTGGTCCGCGAGGGTCTGCAGGGGGGTGCCGTACACCGCAACAAGATCGATGTCCACGGCGACCTGCGTTTCGCCGACTTCCACGCGGACGCCTGCTGCGTGATCAGCGTTGCCGACGGCGTCGCGGATGGCCCCGAGGGCGCGTGAGGGTCCTGATCCCAACGAATAGACGCCGGGCACCGATCGGGCGGCGATGCCCGCTACCTTGGCGACGGCAGTTTCCGCTATGACCGTGCGGCCGGTGCCGGCCGGCGCGGACAGACCGTCTGTAGGACTGACCAGGGCATCGGGACCGGGCTGACCGGCTGCGAGCCCGGCAACGTGTTGACCGGCCGCAGGACCGGCGACGGGTTGAGAATTCTGGTATTCCATAACGCACTCCCCCTTCTCTTTGACACAACCCTAGTCCCTGCCTTGGGGCGCGTGGGGGAATCTTGCGGCGCCCGTTCCCACAGTCCATGCAGGTGGGGGCGGGAACGGGCGGCCTGCATCGGGGACAAGGCCAGCCGTCTGTCCGCCGCGGGATGTCAGCCGGGGGCCGACGCGGGCGTTGGCCTGGCCGAACCCCCTACTTGCAGTTGGTGGCGATCCAGGTCCTGACCGGCGCCATGGCGGCCTGGAGCTTTCCGCTGGAGAAGACCGTCTGGTCGGTGACGCCGGCAACGGCCACCTCCTTGAGGTTGGCGAAGTCGGACTTGAGGCTGTCCGGGACGCGTTCGGCCGTCGCGGCCAGCTCCGTTTTGAACTGTTCCAGTTCCGCCGTCTTGCCTTGGGCTGCCGACAGCGGAAGGAGCGTGGCGCCGGTTGCCTGCTCCGAGATCTTGGAGCACGCCTCGGCGGCGCTGGTGAAGCCGCCGAACGGTCCCGAGGTCCCGCTGGGGC
>NZ_CAKKMM010001621.1:0-1079 GCF_918698205.1 Microbacterium sp. Bi128
CCACATGCTGCGCCGGCCGGGCCGCGGGCTTGAAACATACCCCTAGGGGGTATATGTTGAGGGCATGAGCGAGTCAGAAGTCCCCGGCACGGCACGTCTGGACACTGTTCCCCTTGACGCCCCGCCCCATGAACACGGCTACACGTCCAACAAGGACGCCTACCTTCGCCGTCTCAAGCGGATTGAAGGGCAGGTCCGCGGCATCGCCCGGATGGTTGACGAGGACAAATACTGCATCGACATCCTCACCCAGGTCGCCGCCGTCACCAAGGCCCTGCATGCCGTGAGCCTCGGGCTCGTCGAAGAGCACATCGGCCACTGCGTTGTCGGCGCCGCCGCCGAGCCGGACCCGGAGCTTCGGGCGGAGGCCATCGATGTCAAAGTCAAGGAGGCCACCGATGCCATCGGACGCCTGCTCCGCTAGTACCCGTACCACCCACCACACCACCGGGCCGGGGAACCATACCCGGCTCAGCGACAAGGAGCACCCCATGGCCCCCGTTTCCACCACCGTCAACGTTTCCGGCATGACCTGCGGCCACTGCGTGTCCTCTGTCAGCGAAGAACTTGAGGCGCTCTCCGGCGTCGAAAAGATCGACGTCGACCTCAACGCCGGCGGCATCTCCACCATCACGATCACCTCCAACGAAGCACTGTCCTCCTCCGAAATCGGCGAGGCAATCGCCGAAGCCGGCTACCTCGTGGTCGCCAGCGAAGCCTGAGTGACAACAGCGCCGTCGGGCGCAGACACCGGACCGGCAACCGCCGTCGGGAGCAGACACCGTACCGGCAGAAAACCAATCGAGCCAGAAAAGAAGGGCGCCGTGAGCAGCGAGCAGTTGTTGGACCAGCAGTTGTTGGACCGGGCCGGGAGCCGTGTCATTGACCTCGATATCGAGGGCATGACGTGCGCCTCCTGCGTCAACCGGGTCGAGCGCAGGCTCGGAAAGCTCGACGGCGTCGAGGCCAGCGTCAACTTGCCCCTCGAGTCCGCCCGGGTCAGCGTCCCGGCGGACATCACCGACGACCAGATCACCGCCACCGTCGCGGCCGCGGGCTACAGGGCCACGGTCCGGTCC
>NZ_CAKKMM010001622.1:0-1077 GCF_918698205.1 Microbacterium sp. Bi128
CTTGCGCACCGCGCGGATTCGCGGCAGCCTGCAGGACCCCGGTCTCAGGATCCCGCACGACGGCGGACAACCGCCCCAGCGCCCAGTCACCAGCCCGGCTGACCACATGCCCGCGGCATTCGAGCCCCGCGATGACGTCCTCACCGAGCCGGTCCTCGACGACGGCGCCACCGGGCTCCCAGGTGCGCGGCCAGAAGGACCCGGGCACCGACGTCGTATGGAACGTCGGTGCGTCGATGGCCTGCTGCGGCGAATACCCGCCCACGATGGTCCGCAGCAGGTACGGCAGCTGCCACTGGTCCTGCTGGTCGCCGCCGGGCGACCCCAGCGCGGTCACGGCGTGGCCGTCCCGCAGCACGAGCGTGGGCGTCAAGGTGGTGCGCGGGCGTTTGCCGGGCGTCAGAGTGGACGGCGTGCCGGGCTCCAGCCAGGTCATCTGCAGCCGGGTGCCCAAACAGAAGCCCAGCTCCGGGATCGCCGGGGAGGACTGCAGCCAGCCGCCGGACGGAGTCGCGGAGACCATGTTGCCCCAGCGGTCCACGACGTCGATATGGCAGGTATCGCCGCGGGTCACCCCCGCGGGTGTCACGGTGGGCTCGCCGACGCCGAGTCCGGCCGCGGAGGCATGGCCCGCGAGCGCCGGCAGCGTGTAATTGGTGCGCAGTGGCGGCCTGTACGGCGCCAGCCCGGGCACGGTGCCAGGCCGGAAGTCGTGGGAGGCCCGTTCCGTGATCAACGCCCGGCGGCCGGCACAGTAGTCCTCCGACAAGAGGTAATCGAGCGGCACGTCCGTGTCGCCGTAGTACGCTTCCCGGTCCGCGAGCGCGAGCTTCTGCGCTTCCAGTACGGTGTGCGCCCCGAGCTCGGTGGACGGATCAAGGAACCGGTCCTCGAAGCCGGACAGGATGGCCAGGGTCTGCAGCAGCACCGGCCCCTGGCCCCACGGCCCGGTCTTGGCGATCGTGTGGCCCCGGAACTCCACGGTGGCGGCCGCCTCATACCCGGCCTCGAATCCCGCGAGATCGTCCAGGGCGAGCACTCCGCGGTGATCCGTGCCCGAGGAATGCCGGTGCGGGG
>NZ_CAKKMM010001623.1:0-1076 GCF_918698205.1 Microbacterium sp. Bi128
CCACGACGCTGTGGAGTCGGGTCCGGTGAGCGGTGGCTCCGGTCAACCCGAAGTGCCGGCGCTGAGCTACTTGGTGCCCTCAGCCTCCGGCGCGGTTCCAGTTCCCTGGCGGCCGGAAACTCCGGCTGCCGGAGCTCCATTGGCGGGCGCGGTGCCGCCCGTGGAGTCCCAGCCCGCATCCTCGGATGCGCGAACTGGTCCGCTTTGGTTATTCCGGAGATTAGCACGGGATTCACTATCTGAGACAGCGGCGTCCGAATGGCGGATGGTTGCCGCGTCTGCGGGGACGGTGGCGCGGTCAGCGTGGGCGGCACTGTCGGCGCCGGTGGTGCGGTCAGCGCTGTCGGCCTCGGTCGCGTCAGCGTCCGCCTTTGACTCTGCCGACTCTTCCTCCGCCGACTTTTCCTCAGCCGGCGAAGTCTCCACCGGCTGGGTCCCTGCCGGCTGTGTCTCTGCCGGCGCGCGGCCGGGGAGGAACGGGGTGTCCGGCTCGGAGCGCTTGCGCAGGCCGAGGAGGATGAAGGCGAGCAGGGCTCCGGCGAAGACGATGATGCTGGTCCAGACATTGAGCCTGGTGGTGAGCCCGAAGAGGGTGATCTGTTCGGCGTCGTCGATCCGCATGGCCTCGATCCAGACGCGGCCCAGGGTGTAGTACATGGCGTAGACGCAGAAGAGGCGGCCGCGGCGGAAGCTGAATTTGCGGTCGAGTGCCAGCAGGATCAGCACGCCGGCCAGGTTCCACAGCGACTCGTAGAGGAACGTCGGGTGGAAGAGCGTGTCCGTCGGCATGCCGGCGGGGAAGTTCGGGTTGTTGGGATCGATCTGCAGCCCCCACGGAAGCGTGGTGGGGCCGCCGAAGAGTTCCTGGTTGAAGTAGTTGCCCCACCGGCCAATGGCCTGGGCCAGCAGCAGTCCGGGGGCCGCGGCGTCCATGAAGGCGCTCAGCTTCACCCCGGCACGCCGGCACCCGATCCAGGCGCCCACAGCGCCGAGCACGACGGCGCCCCAGATGCCCAGGCCGCCGCGCTGGATCTGCGGAATCAGGGACAGGTCCCCTGTGCCGTCGAATCCCGGGC
>NZ_CAKKMM010001624.1:0-1075 GCF_918698205.1 Microbacterium sp. Bi128
CCGCTGCGACCGCACGGAAATGAACTCGCCGGCCCCCATGGACAGTGCGCCGGCCAGCAGCCCGGCGACGCCGCTGAGGAGTACCACCTGGCTGCCCACGCCCGAGGCCGCCATGCCCATGACGAGGGACAGGTTGCTGACCAGCCCGTCGTTGGCGCCGAAGACGGCGGCGCGGAACGTTCCGGCCAGCCGGTTGCGGCCCCGGGTGGCCAGCCCGCGGACCACTTCTTCGTGGATCTGCTCGTCGGCGACCATGGCCGGGGTGGCGAACGATTCGGTGGCGTACGGGGAGCGGCTCTCCGCCCGCTGGGCCAGGGCCAGGACGAAGACCGAGCCGAAGTGCCGGGCCAGGAAGCCCAGGAACCGGCTCCGGAGTGAGGCGTGCCGGTCCTTGCCGGCGTGATCGCCCAGCAACTGGAGCCAGTGCGCTTCATGGCGTCCCTCGGCCTCGGCCAGCGCCAGCAGGATGGCGCGTTCCTCCCCGGCGCGGTTCTGCGCCAGGTCCCGGTAGACGGCCGCCTCGGCACGTTCATCGGCGAGATACTGTCGCCAGCGCTTGATGTCCGCTGCGCTGGGCGCTGCGCTCGCGTCTGTTGCGGGCGACGGGCTCGGTGGGCTGACGGGAGCGGCAGTGGAGGGAGCCGCCGCGGGGGCAACAGAGGCGTGCGGCGAGGCGGGGCGCGGGTCCGTGTCGCGGACCGAAGAGGGCTGTGTCGGGTGGTGCTGCGAAGAATCGTTGCGGTCCGATTCGGTGTGCTGAGACACGAAAAACTCCTGGGTTTGGTCGGGCATGGTCCGGCCCCATTGCGACTCCAGAGTACCCCGTATTTCCGTGCTTTTCCGGCTGGCCATCCTCAGTGGAAAGTTTAGGGAGGCCGTAACTGCCCTGCCCCGGCGGGACCGTCCGCAGCCGCTTTCCGGCAGCAATTGTGAGCCCTTGACCGCCCGGGTCCGCGGTGTTCGAATGAAACCCAGGGCGGGCTCCCCGGGGCCTTGCCGCCACCGAAGCCGCATGGAGGTTGCATCATGGATAGCACCGCATCACATCCCATCCAGCCGGCCCGGGAGTCACTCG
>NZ_CAKKMM010001625.1:0-1074 GCF_918698205.1 Microbacterium sp. Bi128
CCTGCACACCGGCAGTCCAGACCAGGGTGTCGGTCTCGAATTCCTGGGCCGGGCTCTTGTCCGGGAGGTTGATGAGCTTCAGGGAACCCTCGGCGTTGTCGAGGGAGGTGTTCAGCAGGACCTCGATGCCGCGGCTGCGGAGGTGCTCGACGACCCATTCGGCCTGCGATGCCGTGACCTCGGGCATGATGCGGCCCATCGCCTCGACCAGGACGAAGCGGACTTCCTCCTGCTTGATGCGCGGGTTGTTCTTGACCGCGGCGCGGGCCAGGTCTTCCATTTCGGTGATGCACTCGATGCCGGCGAAGCCGCCGCCGACGACGACGAACGTCAGGGCGCGGGCGCGCTCAACGGGGTCCGTCATGAGGGAACCGGTCTCGATCCGCTCGAGAACCTTGTTGCGCAGGGCGACGGCCTCTTCGATGGTCTTCAGGCCGATGCCCTTGTCCGCGAGGCCCTTGATCGGGAACGTGCGGGTGATGGCGCCGGCGGCAAGCACGACGTCGAAGTACGGAATCTCGAAGGTGTGTCCACCGTCGGAGGGTGCGACCACTGCCGTGCGGTTGGCGTGGTCGATCGAGGTGACGCGGCCCTGGATGAGTTCCGTCTGCTTCAGGTGCTGGCGGTGCGAGACGACTGCGTGGCGCGCCTCGATGTTGCCGCCGGCAACTTCCGGCAGGAAGGGCTGGTAGGTCATATAGGGCAGCGGATCCACGAGGGTGACGATGCCACCGGCATTCGCGATCTTTTTCTGAAGTTTGAGGGCTACATACAGGCCGACGTACCCGCCGCCGACGACGAGTACCCGGGGACGGTCCTGGAGCTGAAGGGAGGATGCCATATCTCAAGAATACAGTAGTTTGTGAAAACCTTCACTAACTATGACGGCTTGCTGGAGTCCACCGGATTGACGGCCTCGGGTTCGGCCTTGCCGGTCCCGCCCGGCCCGTCCGGGCCGTCCTTCGGCGGCGTGCGCATGGCGGCCCGCAGCTGGAACGCGGCGGCCACAACGATTCCCACGAGCAGGGCTCCGAAGCCCAGGACCACCGCGGCCGGCACGGCACTGTCCAGCTG
>NZ_CAKKMM010001626.1:0-1074 GCF_918698205.1 Microbacterium sp. Bi128
CGGAGGAACAGTCGAGGTCACGTCCCGGCCGGGCCGCACGGAGTTCGCCGTGCGGCTGCCCGCCTCGCCGCCGCCGGCGTAACCGGAACGGCCGCCGCCGGCGCAAACGACCCGGACGGTCGACCGGCGAGCCCGGCGCAACCCGACACCCCGGCACTGTGACTCCTGTTACCAAAATGTGACTTAAGCGGCCGGGTCCTGTAGCGTCGTTAGCGTGCGCCGCCATCGGTGCCGCATATCCGGACGGACGCCAAACTCTGCCGCTTCCCGGATTCCGCTGGACCAGGCAGAGGCGGGGGACCCAGAGTTCCCGGGCAATCTGCTTTCATGCGCCCTCGGGGTGAAGCCGACACGTGATGTTCCGTGCGGCCGGATGACCTCATCCGAACCCGACAGCTAACTCCGCCGGCGTTGAGAGGCCACCATGACTGAATTCCAGGTACAAACACGCCCTGACGGCGGTTCGCATTCCCGCTCAGTTGGCGCCGCCAAGTCGCGCCACCGCGCCGAACCGGTCAACAGGCATCCGCCCTGTCGAGGTTCGCCGCCGGGCTCGGTGTAACCGGCCGCCGTGCCGCCGTCGTCACCGCCGCTTGCGCGCTGCTGCTGGGTGGCGGCGCCGCCAGCCAGGCGGCCACGATCGCCGACCCGCTGGCCAAGCTCAACTTCGAGCGGGTCCAGGTGGCTGGGCCGACCGCTCCAGCGGAAAAGAACGTGGCTCCCCAGATCTCGGAGGTTAAGGCAGCCGAAGCGCTGATCCACGCCCCCGCTGCTGCCGCGCCGGCAGCCGCGGCAGCACCCGCTCCGGCCCCCGCGGCAGCCCCTGCACCTGCTCCGGTTCCCGCGGCAGCTCCCGCTCCGGCAGCCGCTCCGGCCCCCGCAGCCGCTCCGGCCCCCGCGCCGGTCGCAGTCGACGACCCCGCCGGCGCGCAGGCCTACGCCGCGTCCCAGCTGGGAAGCTATGGCTGGGCACCCGGCCAGATGCAGTGCCTGCACAAGCTGTGGACCAAGGAATCCGACTGGAAGACCACCGCCACGAACGCCAGCAGCGGCGCCTACGGCGTGGTCCAGTCC
>NZ_CAKKMM010001627.1:0-1073 GCF_918698205.1 Microbacterium sp. Bi128
AAAGCTAAGGAACACCAGCGCCATGCCGGCAAGGATCAGTGGGGTCACTGAACCGTCTCGGACGGGGCCGCTTTGCCGGTGAACGCGGTCAGGAGTTCGCGCTGCAGCCCGAACATCTCTTCCTTCTCTTCCGGCTCGGCGTGGTCATAACCCAGCAGGTGCAGGATGCCGTGCGTGGTCAGCAGCAGCATCTCGTCCTGGGTGGAGTGGCCGGCGTTGCGGGCCTGGACCTCGGCCACCTGGGGGCAGATGGCGATGTCGCCGAGCATGCCCTGCGGCGTCGGCTTGTCCGGCGTGCCCGGGGTCAGCTCGTCCATGGGGACGGAGAGGACGTCGGTGGAGCCTGGCTCGTCCATCAGTTCGAGGTGCAGCTTTTCCATGGCCGGTTCGTCCACGAGCAGGATGGACAGCTCCGCCTGCGGGTGGATGTAAAGGCTTTCGAAGATGAAACGCGACAGCGCCACGAGCCCGGCCTCGTCCACGACGACGCCGGATTCGTTGTTGACCTCAATGCTCATGCGTGTTCTCCCCGCGTTTCCCGGGCAACGGAGTGCTTGACCCGGTTCCTTTGGACTTCGTCCCAGATGCTGTAGGCGTTGACGATATCCCCCACCAGGCGGTGCCGGACGACGTCGGAGGCATCCAGGATCGAGAAGTTGACGTCCTCGATCCCCTGCAGGATCTCCTCGACAATCCTGAGCCCCGAGCGGGTGCCGAAGGGCAGGTCCACCTGGGTGATGTCACCGGTGACCACCATCTTGGAGCCGAAGCCCAGACGGGTCAGGAACATCTTCATCTGTTCGGGCGTGGTGTTCTGCGCCTCATCGAGGATGATGAAGGCATCGTTAAGCGTGCGGCCCCGCATGTAGGCCAGCGGGGCGACCTCGATGGTGCCGGCGGCCATGAGGCGGGGAATGGATTCGGGGTCCATCATGTCGTGCAGGGCGTCGTACAGGGGCCGCAGATAGGGGTCGATCTTGTCGCTCAGGGTGCCCGGCAGGAAGCCGAGCCGCTCCCCCGCCTCGACGGCGGGACGGGTCAGGATGATGCGGCTGACTTCCTTCTGCTGCAGG
>NZ_CAKKMM010001628.1:0-1073 GCF_918698205.1 Microbacterium sp. Bi128
GTCCCGGGCCGCCGGCGGGAGCGGAAGCAGGCTGGAGGCACCAAAAGTGCCGAACCAGGATGGTGCCGGCGTTATCGACGAGCTTGGATCCGGCGTGCCGGGGCTGTCCGTCGGCGATCGTGTTTGGCTCTGGGACGTCGCCTGGGGCGGCACCGAGGGCACCGCCCAGGAGTACGTGGTGGTGCCGGCCGCGCAGGCCGTTGCCCTTCCAGAGATGGAGTCCTTCGACACGGGCGCATCCCTGGGGATCCCGGCACTGACGGCACATCGTGCACTGACCTCCAGCCAGGACGGCCCGGCCAGGCTTTCGCCGGGCGCCCTGGAAGGGCGGGTGGTGCTGGTCACCGGTGGCGCGGGTGCGGTCGGGCACGCGGCCATTCAGCTCGCCCGCTGGGCCGGGGCAACCGTCATCGCGACCGTGAGCGGGGAGCGGAAAGGTGAACTTGCCCGCCGGGCCGGCGCGCACAATGTGATCAACTACCGCACTGCCGACGTCCCACCGGCCGTGCACGAGGCAGCCCCTGGAGGCGTTGACACGATCGTCGACGTTAATGCTCCGGCGAACATCGGCAATGACCTCAAGGTGGTGAAGCCGGGCGGAACCATTTCCATTTATGCTGCCAACGCCGGCGAATCCTTGGCCATTCCCATTCGCGAGAGCATGGGCAAAAACGTCCAATTCCAGTTCATCCTCACGTACACCGTGACGGAGCAGCAGAAGGCGGCGGCCGTTGCCGCCGTCGCCGATGCGCTGAAAGCAGGGGCATTGCGGGTCGGCAATGAACACGGGCTGCCCCTCACCCGCTTTCGGCTCGAGGAAACCGCGGCAGCGCACGACGCCGTCGAACAAGGCTTCGTCGGGAAGGTCCTGGTCGACGTGTCCGCGGCCTGACCACCTTCTGCGTGTCCGGCGAGGAGCCCGCGACCAGACAATGCGTTCGGCATACTGGTTCCATGCAGGCGACGACGGTGCTGGTCGAAGGTGAGAGTGACCGGCTGGCGGTTGAGGCGCTGGCCTGCCGCCGTGGCCATGACCTGGCAGCCTTGCGGGTGTCGGTCGTGCCGATGGGAGG
>NZ_CAKKMM010001629.1:0-1073 GCF_918698205.1 Microbacterium sp. Bi128
CGCGATGGCCATGACCGCTGCGGAGCTGATGCCGGAATGGAAAATCGTTGCGAACCAGCTGGGGAACTTGTCGTAGAACGTGGGGGCGGCGATCGGGATCATCCCGAAGCCGATGGAGGCGGCGACGATGATCAGGTTCATGTTGTTCCGGTACTCCACTTTGGCCAGCGTGCGGATGCCGCTCGCGGCCACCGTGCCGAAGAGCACAATCCCGGCACCTCCCAAGACCGCCGTCGGGACCGCCGCGACCACCCGGCCGAGCACCGGCAGCAGGCCCAGCAGCACCAGGATGACGCCGCCGGCCGCTACTACATAGCGGCTCTTGATCTTGGTGACGGCGACCAGGCCAACGTTCTGGGCGAACGCGCTTTGCGTGAAGGAGCCGAAGACCGGCGCCACGAGGCTGGAAACCATATCTGCCCGCAGGCCCGCTGCGATCCGCTTCGAATCAACCCGGGTGCCCACGATTTCGCCGACGGCCAGGATGTCGGCCATGGTCTCGGTCAGGATCACCAGCACCACGATCAGCATGGAGATGATGGCGGCAGCTTCGAAGGTGGGTGCGCCGAGGTGGAACGGTGCGGGGAAGGCGACGATCGGGCCGTCGCCGACGTTCGAGAAGTCCGCCATGCCGGTGACGACGGCGACCCCCGTTCCGGCCAGCATGGCCAGCAGGATGGACAGGCGGGAAATAGTGGCGCTGCCGACCTTGCTCAGCAGGAGCACGAGGGCCAGGGTAATAGCCGCCAGCCCGATGTTGGCCACGCTCCCGTAGTCCTCGGCCTTCCTGTTTCCGCCCATGGCCCAGTTGGCCGCCACGGGCATCAGTGTTAGGCCGATGATGGTGATGACTGTGCCGGTGACCACCGGCGGGAAGAACCGGACAATCTTGGAGAACACCGGGGCGATCAGCAGCCCGATGGCTGCAGAGGCAATGACAGCGCCGAAGACGGCAGGGAGGCCGCCTCCGCCGGTGACGATGGCGACCATCGTCGCCACGCTGGCGAACGAGACGCCCTGAACCAGGGGGAGCTGGGAGCCGAAGAACGGCAAGCCCAGGGTCTGGAGCAGCG
>NZ_CAKKMM010001630.1:0-1072 GCF_918698205.1 Microbacterium sp. Bi128
GGGCAGCGTCGTCGTCTCGCGAGACGTGACCGCCGAGGAGCAGGCTCTGCGCGCGCGGGAGGATCTCGTGGCCAGCGTGTCGCACGAACTGCGCACTCCGCTCACCTCGATCATCGGCTACCTCGAACTCGCCCTGGACGACACCGCCCTCAACGCGGCGACGCGCGACCAGCTCGAGATCGCCGAACGCAACGCCACCCGGTTACGCGAGCTGGTCGCCGACATCCTGGCGATGTCTGCCGCGTCGCGCCACGGCGTCGACTTCGCTCTTCGCCCGGCGTCGGCAGACGTCGGGGAGATCGTCGCCGCGGCGGTCACCTCGGCTGCTCAGCACGCCTCCGCCCACGGCATCCGGATCGATGCGTCCGGCGTGGGCCCGTGTCCGGGCGTGGTCGACGCGCATCGGATGCGCCAGGTCGTCGACAACCTCCTCTCGAACGCGGTGAAGTACAACACCCGCGGCGGCGCGGTGGTCGTCACGGTCGATCGGGTGGACGGGACGATCACGATCTCCGTCGCCGACGACGGACCGGGAATCTCGGCGACCGATCAGGGCCGCGTCTTCGACCGATTTTTCCGCGCGGACGCCGTGCGGGGTTCCTCGGTGCACGGGAGCGGGCTCGGACTCTCCATCAGCCGCGACATCGCCCGCGCCCACGGCGGCGACATCACCGTGCGGTCCGAACCCGGACAGGGCACGCTGTTCACCGTGCGTCTGCCGCAGCGGGAGGGGTGACGTCATGGTCCTCGATGTCCTGAGCCTGCAGATCGCGGCATCCCTGGTGATCCTGGTGTCGGCGATCATGTACCTGCTCGACACGCTCATGTTGAAGGACGGTCTCCCCGGACGCCTGTGGGCGACGGCGTTCCTGAGCGCGGTCTTCTCCGCGGTCTGCTACCTCGTGTGGATCACGGCGCCCGACGCCTTCGTCGCCCTCGCCCTGGGAAATGGGGCGTTCGTCGCGGCGACCGCGTTGATCTGGGCGGGGTGTGTCGCGTTCAACAGTCGGTCCCTTCGGGGGCCGGTCGTGACCATCTCGGTGGGCGTCCTCGTGGTCGTCGTGTCCACGCT
>NZ_CAKKMM010001631.1:0-1071 GCF_918698205.1 Microbacterium sp. Bi128
GGTCTGCGGCCACCTTGCGTTTGCGGCTGACCATGACCGCCACCGCTACGATCGCGAGCACCACGACGATGCCGACAATAATTCCTATGAGCTGCCCTGAATCCACGTTGATCACCTTTTCTCCGGGTTGCAACAGATGCCCCAAAACCACTGGAAAAAACCACATGACTAAACAGCATCAGTAAACCGCAGATCGGCGCAGGTTGCTATGGATTCCGCAGCCCTCACCGGGCGGACCTGCGGCTATTTGGCGCGGGGGACCTTGAAGTGGGTCAGCTTGGCGTCCTGCCCGTCCAGTTCGGCCCAGGACTTTTCCGTTTCCAGGATGGTCAGCCCGCTGGTCGGATAGCGCGTGGCGGCGTCCATGTAGGCATCGTGGTCGGAGTCGCGCGACGCCAGATGCATCGCAAGGTCCTGCACCCCGGGCATGTGGGAAATCACCATGAGGGTGGTGACGGTGTCAGGGACGTGGTTGATGACGGCCAGCATGCGCAAGGCGGAGGCGGCGTACAGCCCATCCTCGAGCTTGGGCGTCGGCGCCTTGTCTCCGAGGGCGTGGCACACCCACGTGCAGGTCTGGCGGGTCCGCAAAGCGCTGGAGCAGAGGATGAAATCAGGAACCACGCCGTGCTTGAGCAGCCACTTTCCGGCGACTGGGGCGTCCTTGTGGCCGCGTTCTTCGAGCGGCCTTTCGTGGTCGGCAACCCCGCCGGGCCAATCGGACTTGGCGTGCCGCATGATCACCAGCCGTTTGATGTGATGCGCGCTCATGCCCCAATCCTAGTGCGGCGGCTGGCCCACGGGCGCGCATCCCACCAGCGTCCGTTCAGTCTTCAAGGACAAAGGTCACTTCCAGCACGACGTGCCAGGCAACGACGGCGCCGTCGCTGATTTCGACCTTTTGTTCCTTCACCCATGCCCCCGTGACATTGCGAAGGGTTTTATTGGCCCGGTCGACGCCCTCCTTGATGGCGGCATCAAACGAGGTCTTGGAGTTCGCGCTCAGGGTAGTAATCCGTGCAACAGACATGTCTTCCTCCCAATAGTCGGCTCAACGGTCCGAGACTACGC
>NZ_CAKKMM010001632.1:0-1066 GCF_918698205.1 Microbacterium sp. Bi128
GCCCAAAGTAGCCCGCACACCACGAAGCTGCCGGCTGGCCCTTCCTTTCGGACGGGGCAGCCGGCAGCTGTGTAGAGGGACCTAGACCATCGCGAGGACAATGCCCGGATCGGCCAGCATGGCGCCGAGGTCCTGGAGTAACCGCGAGCCCTGCTCGCCGTCGACCAGACGGTGGTCGAAAGACAGGCTGAGCGTCATGACCTGGCGCAGCGCGACCTAGTCCTGGTACTCCCACGGCATCTTCCGGACCGCGCCGAGGGCCAGGATGGCTGCCTCGCCCGGATTCAGGATGGGTGTGCCGGCGTCAATGCCGAAGACGCCGATGTTCGTGATGGAGATCGTGCCGCCGGAGAGCGCCTCAGGGCTTGTCTTCCCGGCCCGGGCCGTGTCCGTCAGTTCCGTCAGGGCCGAGGAGAGATCCATGAGGGACATCCGGTCCGCGTCCTTGATGTTCGGAACCGTCAGCCCCCGCGGGGTCGCGGCCGCGATGCCCAGGTTCACGTAGTTGAACTGGACGATCTCCTGGTTGGCCTCGTCCCAGCGGGCGTTGAGGGTCGGGTGGTTGCGCAACGCAATCAGCACGGCCTTGGACACGAGCGTCAGCGGGGTGAGCTTGTACCCGGCGAACGCGCGACTGGCCTTGAGCCGCGCCAGCAGCTCCATCGTGGGCGTGACGTCGACGGTCAGGAACTCGGTGACGTGCGGCGCGGTGAAGGCACTGGCCACCATGGCGGCGGCCGTGAACTTCCGCACGCCCTTGATCGGCGTGCGGGTCTCGCGCTCGCCCGGGGCCTGGACAAGCCCTGCGGCCTGCGCCGTCGCACCGGCGGGCTCCTGGGCGGCCGCGGGCAGGTCCCCGCCGCCGACGAAGTTCAGCACATCGTCGCGGGTGATGAGCCCGCGCTCCCCGGTACCGGGCACGGCCTCAAGGTCGACGCCGAGATCCTTGGCCAGCTTGCGCACCGGAGGCGTGGACCGCGGGCGCTCCCCCGCCGCGGATGCCGCCGAGGTTTCGACCGGGTTGGATTCGGCCGGCGCAGAGACGGCCGGTTCAGCAGCACGTACG
>NZ_CAKKMM010001633.1:0-1064 GCF_918698205.1 Microbacterium sp. Bi128
GGGCGTTCTACTCTCCGGTGATCGGGGACGGCGGCCGCACCCCTAACTTGGCGCGGTTCCAGTTCCTCGACCCCGCCTCGCGCGACTTCTACCCCGACTGGGACTTGTTCGGCGAAATGTGCGTCGGCATCATGCGCGCTGAAGCCGGCCGCGACCCCCACGACCGCACCATGCAGGACCTGGTCGGCGAACTGTCGACCCGCAGTGAGACGTTTCGGACACTGTGGGGCGCCCATAATGTGCGGACTCACGGGTCCGGCACGAAACGCTTTCACCACCCCGTGGCCGGCGAACTCACGCTGGCCTACGAGGAACTGGCGATCACCGCGGAACCGGGCCTGGTCCTCTTGGTCTACACCGCCGAGCCGGGCTCGCCCTCAGCGGAACGGCTGCACCTCCTCGCCAGCTGGAGTGCAAGCGACGACGCCACGATCGAACGGCGCCGGGCAACCAGCTGAAGGAGGGAAAGTTCCGTGCCGCCAGAGAGCGTGTTACCCGGCGCCGGAGTTGCCTTAGACGTAGTTCAGGCTGACGAGCAGCGCCTTGAGCTGGGCGTATTGGTCTGTTGCCATCCAGGCCTTAGCGGCGGCCCGGGTCGGGAACGCGGGGTTGTTGAAAAGAACACTCGTGGTGAGCCCTCCGTTCCCCGTTGCAAGGAGCCCGCAGCTTGAGGTGACGCCTTTGCCCTGCTCCAGGTATCGAGGATCGCGGAGACCCATTCCGTAAAAATCGCGGGTCGAAGAGGATTCCACGGCGAACCCAAAAACAGGTTTAGTGCCGTCTGGTGCGGTCATTCCCGGAGCCTGCGCCTTATCGAACACTTCGCGGGAGGTGGGCGCAGCTGCACAACCAGTGGTAAAGCCATTTTGTAGTGAGAGCAGATCGTTGCCGGCGCCGTCGGAAACGATCGCTTCAACGCCGGGGACGGTTCGGGCAGGCGGGAGGACCGTGCGCACGGTCCAGGTCGACGGATACGTGAAGGAAATGTGGCCATCCGGGAAAGTGAACGTCTTCCGCGCAGGTGCTGCAGGCTTCGCTGACGGGGCAGGCGCCGCCACCGGGGG
>NZ_CAKKMM010001634.1:0-1061 GCF_918698205.1 Microbacterium sp. Bi128
CCAGGAAGAAGCGCAAACGCCTCTTCGGCAAGGACCACGACGACGAGTCCGGCCTGGAAGGCTACGTCGGCGACGAGGCCTTCGAACGCGCCCTCATCGCAGATGACGAAGCAGCGGACGCACCTCCGGCCAAGGGCACGAGGGGCAAGGCGCGCTCTGGCGTCGCAGCCGACGCCGCGCCCGATGTCGCGCCCGGCGTCCGCCGTCCCACCCAGGCCGAGATCGCCGTCGAAAAGATCAAAGCCGCCCAGGGGCTCGGGACGGCAGGATCAGCCGGCGCTGCGGCGGAGTCCAGCGGCGACGCCACCGAGGCCATCCCGCTGGTCACTCCGGGGATGGTGGCCGCGGGATCGCTCAATGCCGCCGCTGCGGCCGCCAAGGTCCCCTCCAACCCGGTCGCGCCCGCACCGCTGCCCACCCCCATTCCGCAGCGCACCGAGGAGCTTTCCCTGGCCGGCGACGTCACTTACACCCTGCCGGCGTCGGACGTGCTGACACCCGGTTCCATCCCCAAGGAACGCACCGAGGCCAACGACGCGATTGTCGCCTCGCTCACCGAGACCCTCAACCAGTTCAACGTGGAGGCACAGGTCACCGGCTTCAGCCGCGGCCCCACCGTGACCCGCTACGAAATCGAGCTGTCCCCGGGCACCAAGGTGGAACGGGTCACCGCCTTGTCCAAGAACATTTCCTATGCCGTGGCCAGCTCGGATGTGCGCATCCTGAGCCCCATCCCGGGCAAGTCGGCCATCGGCATCGAAATCCCCAACACGGACCGCGAAACTGTGTCCCTGGGCGACGTGCTCCGCAGCCAGAACGCCCGCCGCACCGACCACCCCATGGTCATGGGGGTCGGCAAGGACGTCGAGGGCGGGTACGTCGTGGCCAACCTGGCCAAGATGCCGCACCTGCTCGTGGCCGGCGCCACCGGTGCCGGTAAGTCCTCGTTCGTGAACTCGATGATCACCTCCATCCTGATGCGGGCCACCCCGGACGAGGTCCGGATGGTCATGGTGGACCCCAAGCGCGTGGAACTCACCGCCTACGAAGGGGTCCCGCAC
>NZ_CAKKMM010001635.1:0-1055 GCF_918698205.1 Microbacterium sp. Bi128
GGCGCTCCCGCCTTCCAGGGCCGCCAGCTGCTCCTGCAGCGAGTCACGGGTGGGGTTGGTGCCCCGGCCGTATTCGTAACCGGCCCGCAGCCCGCCGATGCCGTCCTGGGCATAGGTCGAGGAGAAGTGCACGGGGGGCACCACCGCCCCGGTGCGGGGCTCAAACGCCTGGCCGGCGTGGATGGCGCGGGTGTTGAAACCCTGGTTTTTCGAGGACGGGCTTTCAGGCACAGACATGGGACTCCTTGAACTGGTCAGTTGCTGAGGTACGCGAGGAGGTCGTGGCGGGTCAGGATCCCCACCGGGGCGCCGACAAACGTCACCATGAGGGTGTCGGCGTCGGAGAGGAGTTCGCGGGCGGTCGAGATCGATTCGAGCGAACCGATCACGGGGAGCCGGGCCTCCATGTGTTCGGAAATCTTGTCCGAGAGCTTGGCCTCGCCGCGGAAGAGCTTGGCCGTGAGGGTGCGTTCGTCCACGGCGCCCAGCACCTCGCCCATGACGACTGGCGGTTCCTGGGGCAGGACGGGGATGTGCGAGACGCCGTACTCGTTCATGATGTTGATGACGTCGCGGACGGACTCGTTCGGGTGGATGTGCACGAGGTCCGGGAGTTCACCGGTCTTGGCCTTGAGGATCTCGCCCACCGACGCCTCGTCCCCGCCGGCCAGGAAGCCGTAGGAACGCATCCACTGGTCGTTGAAGATCTTGGCCAGGTAGCCGCGGCCGGAGTCCGGCAGGATGACCACGACGACGGCGTCGGCCGGGAGGTCCTTGGCGACTTCCATGGCGGCCACGACGGCCATGCCCGAGGAGCCGCCCACCAGCAGGCCTTCCTCGCGCGCCAGCCGGCGCGTCATCGCGAAGGAGTCGGCGTCGCTGACGGCAATGACGTCGTCCGGGACCGACTTGTCGTAGTTGGCCGGCCACATGTCCTCCCCGACGCCCTCGACAAAGTACGGGCGGCCCGTGCCGCCGGAGTACACCGAGCCGGCGGGATCCGCGCCGATGATCTTCACGACGCCACCCTCGGCCCCGGGGCGCCCGGCGGAGAC
>NZ_CAKKMM010001636.1:0-1055 GCF_918698205.1 Microbacterium sp. Bi128
GTTAAAAAGTACCTTCACTTCGCGGGTGGCACTAATCCGGGGGGGCCGTAAAACGCCAAAAACACGCCACATGTGGCACGCGTCACAGCATTGTTACGCTTCCGGGTCAAGCCGCGAGACGGCGGCGTCGATCCTTTCGTCGCTGGCGGTCAGCGCCACCCGGATGAACCCGTTGCCGGCGTCGCCGTAGAAGACCCCGGGGCCAACGACGATTCCGCGGTCCGCGAGCCGGCCCACGGTGTCCCACGTCGCCTCGCCGGCGGTGGCCCATAGATAAAGGCCCGCCCTCGATTCATGGATTGTCAGGCCGAAACCTTTGAGCGCGGGCACGATCCGTTCCCGACGGCCCCGGTACAGGTCCTTCTGGGCCTGGACGTGGGCGTCGTCGCCGAGGGCCACGCGCATGGCTTCCTGGACCGGATAGGGCACAATCATCCCGGCGTGCTTGCGGCTGTTGACCAGGTTCGCCATGATCACCGGATCGCCGGCGACAAATGCCGCGCGGTAACCGGCCACGTTGGACTGTTTGCTCAGCGAATAGACGGCGAGCAGGCCATCGTGGGAGCCTTCTGCGACCTGCGGATCCAGGACGCTCGGGACCGGGGCGCCGCCACGTTCGAGGTCCCACTCCCCCCAGCCGAGTTCGGCGTAGCATTCATCGGACGCGACGACGGCGCCGAGCTCGCGGGCCTGCCGGACGATCCGCCGCAGCGACGCGATGTCCCGGACGCTGCCGGTGGGGTTGGCCGGCGAATTGACCCAGACCAGGCGCACGCGGGCCCGGGTGCCGGCGTCGAGCTCGTCAAGGTCGTCCGCGGCGACCTGCTCCGCACCGGCGAAGGTGGCCCCGATGTCATAGGTGGGGTACGCAACCGTGGGCCGGACGACGACGTCGCCCGGCTTCAGGCCGAGCAGGAACGGCAGCCACGCGACGAGTTCCTTGGAACCCACCGTTGGCATCACATTCTGCGGGTCGAGCCCGGGGACGCCGCGCCGGCGCGCAAACCAGCCGGCGATGGCTTCCCGCAGGGCCGGCGTCCCGTGCACCGTGGGAT
>NZ_CAKKMM010001637.1:0-1055 GCF_918698205.1 Microbacterium sp. Bi128
GGTTCGGCTGGTTCGGCTTCAACGCCGGCGCCGCCACCACAGTGGAGCAGGCCGGCCTGATCTGGGTGAACACCCTGGCCGCCCCTGCCGCAGCCATGATCAGCTGGCTGGTGACGGAGAAGGTCCGCCACGGCCACCACACCTCCTTGGGCGCGGCGTCCGGCGCCGTCGCCGGCCTGGTGGCGATCACGCCGTCGTGCGCCAACATCAGCCCGCTCGCCGCTCTGGGCCTTGGCTTCGTGGCCGGTGCGGCCTGCGCCGTGTTCGTGGACCTGAAATTCAAGTTCGGCTTCGATGACTCGCTCGACGTCGTCGGCGTCCACCTCGGCGGCGGCCTGATCGGCACGCTCGCCCTCGGTTTCATTGCGCTCCCGGTGGACGGTGCCGGCGGCGGGCTGTTCTACGGCGGCGGGCTCCACCAGATCATCGCGCAGGCCGTGGCCGTCCTCATCACGGTGGCCGTGTCCGGCCTCGGGACCGCGGTGATCGGACTCACCATCCACAAGACGCTGGGTTTCCGGGTCAGCCGCGAGGACGAACTCGCCGGAGTCGACCGGTCCGAACACGCCGAGACCGCGTATGCCTTTGCCGAGCTCGGTTTCAGCCGGTTCAACCCGTTCGGCCACCACACCGGCGCGGCCCACGCCGCGACGCCTGCCCACGCCGCGACGTCGGCCCACGCGGCCGGCCGGGCACCGGAAAACGCCTCCGCACGCGCAAAGGAAGACAGCCTCGTCTGAGCCGGCAGCTGGGGCCGGCTCAAGTTTTTCCAAAGGGCCCGGGTGTAAGACGCGGTCGGAGGCTTAAGATATGGGCGGGGGGCACTCGAATTAGCGAACTCGCTTAATGGGAGGCCACGATGTTCAGCCAAGCCAGCCGCAAGGCATCAAAACCGAAGCTAACATCGGTGGCGCGGACCCCGCGCAGACACCGGCGCAGCTCCCTTCCCAGACCGGACACATTTTGGTTCGGGCGCGGGCTGGCCTCGCTGGCGGCCTTTGCCCTGGCGGCGGGCGGCGGCCTGGTGGCGGCAGCTCCTTCGAACGCCGCCAACC
>NZ_CAKKMM010001638.1:0-1055 GCF_918698205.1 Microbacterium sp. Bi128
CCCTCAGCCATCGTGGGACAGTTTCACGGCGACACCGCCGTGATCCTTCCCGGGCTGCAGTCCGCCAACGCGGGGGCCGGTCTGCGGAGTCTGGCCGAGGCAATCGTCAAGGACGCCAACAAGCACCTCGGCATCAGCCCCTTTGCCGCCGTCGGCCCCGCTGTTCCCGATCTGCTATCAATCCATTCCGTGACCGGAATATGCGAAGCGCTGCTGGGCTGCATGCGCCGCTCCGGCGAAGTTTCGGTTGCCACGGTGGACGACTTCGAAGCCGAGATCCTCTTCCACGACGCCGTGGAGAACTTTACGACGGCGGCCTTTCGGCACCGCAGCCTCTGGGCCCTGCTCCGCGACGACGCGGAACTGGCCGTAACCCTGCGTGCCTTCTTCGACGCGTCACTCGACGTGGCCGAGTGCGCGAAGCGGATGCAGCTGCATAAGAACACCGTCTACTACCGGATCGGCAAGGTCAGCCGGGTCACCGGCCTGGACTTCGGCAATCCCCGCCATGCACTGGTCGCGCTGCTGCATGTTCAGGAGTGGTCCGGCACGCAGAAGGAGCACGTGGGCAAGAAATGATGACAACACTTGATTCGCCGCCGCTTGCCTTATTACTGGATGACATTGTCCGCGGCCACCGGCCCCGGACGGAAGCGGGGTCAGTCCCCGCAAACATTCCCCACCTGCAGTCCCCGCCGTTCGACCGTTTCGGCATCGCAGTTGCCACGACGTCCGGGGAACTATTCAGTTCCGGCGACGCCGATCTTCCGTTCTCGATCCAGAGCATCTCCAAGGTCTTCACCCTGGCGATGGCGCTCAGCGCCGATGACTCCGGCTCGTTGTGGTCCAGGGTCCTTCGCGAGCCTTCAGGGACGTCCTTCAACTCTTTGGTCCAGCTTGAAGTCGAGCACGGGATCCCACGGAACCCCTTCATCAATTCGGGCGCCCTGGTGGTAACCGACCATCTGATGGAAAGAACTCCCGACGCCGCCGCCCAGGTCCTGCGTTTCCTCACCGGCCAGGTGGGACACCAGAATGGAAGACAGGGCCCTGTC
>NZ_CAKKMM010001639.1:0-1054 GCF_918698205.1 Microbacterium sp. Bi128
TCGGGCACGCCGCGCTCGTCTTCGACGGCGACGACGCGATCGCGTGGTGCGAGTACGGCAGTCCGGTCGAGCTGCCGCGCATCTATCACCGCAAGGAGTACGACGCGGGCGAGACTGAGCCGGCACCGTGGCGCATCACATGCTTCTTCGTCGACCGCGACCACCGACGTTCGGGAGTGGCACGGGAGGCGCTGGATGGCGCGCTCGAGCTGATCGCGCAGGCCGGCGGGGGCGAGGTGGTCTCGTTCCCCAACGAGCTCGCCCCGGGCAAGAGGACGTCGTCCTCATTCCTCCACAACGGTACGAGGGCCATGTTCGAGAAGGCTGGATTCACGTTCGAGCGTCACATCGGCAAGAGCAAGACCGTGATGCGCAAGATGGTCCCGCCGGCCGGCGGCTGACGCTGGGTTCGCACGGGCTGGTCACGACGGCGTCAGGTTCGGCTCGCCGCCCTCTCGATCGCCGCCCTTGAGATCCCGCAACATCAACGACACTCAGAGTGTTCGAAAACAGGGTCGTCGCCGGGACTCTCCTGAACGAACCCGAGACGCCCCGAACCGTGCGGATATTGGCCGCAAGCCAATCCACGACTAGCGTTGGCCAACAAACCGGACCGATTCCGACACCGACCGCTGACGGTCCCCTTGCGGGCGGCCTGCCTCATAACCCCGGTGCCTCGAAACCCATGCCGCGCATGACGTGGGTTACTTGGCGCAGGCGTCCTGAAGGGCCTTGACGGATTCGGCCGGAACCTGGTCGCCGGAGTCGGCGATCTGGCGCAGCGGGGTGGTGATCTCAGCGGGTGCACCCGCGGCTTCCGCGCTGGTGACAAGACCGCCCAGCAGTTCCTTGTCCTTGGCGCTGACCAGGCCGTTCTTCACGATGGCGCAGGCCTGCTTCTTCACTTCATTGCCGGCCGCCGTCGCAGCCCGTGACGCCCCGTCGTTGACGGCCTTTTCGGTAGCGTCCTGTACTTGCCCACAGCCGGTAAGTCCGATCAAGAAGGCGGCAGCGGCAAGGGCGGCGAGACGTCGTTTCATCCACCCACCCTAAC
>NZ_CAKKMM010001640.1:0-1053 GCF_918698205.1 Microbacterium sp. Bi128
GCGGTCCCGGCCAGCGCCTCGGCCTCTGCGTCGGCATTGCGGACGGCTGCGGGGGCCAGCCGGCTCATCATTGCCTGGACGGCCTGGAAGTCCGGTGCCGTCTGCCGGTCCACGCTGAGTTCGGCGAAGTTCGCGAACCCGAGAAGGCTGCCCTTCTCGGCGCGGAGCCGGACCATGTCCTTGACCAGGTCGAGCACATCGAAGCTTCCGCCGTCGCTGCCGCGGCCGATGGAGGCCTCGTAGAGGCGACGGCGGATTTCCCGGTTCGCCAGCGCGGCCATGGCAGGCTGGTTGCTCGGCTGGATCAGGGTCAGCAGGAACTTTCCCTCGTGCCCGGCGGTCCGGGCGGCCTCGGCGGCGCTGGCGACGTCGTCGGCGGGCAGGCCCGCGAGGTCGGCGGCGTCATCCAGCAGCAGGGCAGCGGACTTCATGCCCTCCTTGACGCGCTGCCCGAACTCGGTGCCGAGCCGGGAAAGCTCGGCGTTGACGTCCCTGAGGCGCTCCTGGCCGGCGTCGTCGAGCTGGATGCCGGAGGCCCGGAACTCCTTGAGGTATTCCTCGACGAGCCGGGCGGACTCCGCGTCCAGGACCGTTGCGTCCAGCGCCGCGAAGCGCTCGTAGAGCCCGCGGTTGAGGTAGACGGCGTCCTGGTGGGCGGCGAAGAGCGGGGACAGGCGGGTCTCGAGGTCGCGGATGGTGTCCGAGGCGTCTGCGGACACCAGCGTGAAGAAGGACGCGGCGGCCCGGTCCAGGAGCCGGCCGGAGCGTTCCATGGCGAGGGCCGTGTTTTCGAAGGTCGGGGCCGCCGGGGTGTCCACGATGGCCTGGATTTCGGCAAGGTGCTCGGCCAGGCCGGCCTCGACGGCCTCGGCGTAGTGCGCGTCGTCGATATCCGCAAACGGCGGCAGTCCATAGGGCAGGGTGCTGGGGCTCAGGAGGGGATTGGTCATGAAATGACTCTTTCATGCAGGCGGCCGCTTCTCAACGATCGGCTCCGTGTGTTGTGATGCCGCCCACCATAGGATGAGCGGCATGGAGAACACGACCGCGAGG
>NZ_CAKKMM010001641.1:0-1052 GCF_918698205.1 Microbacterium sp. Bi128
GCTGCCCCCGAGGCGACCGAGCCCGCAGCGGCCACCGCGGCCCCGACCATCGAGCCGGGCGCCGAGGCCGCCCCGGAAGCAACGGGAGCCCCGGGCAATGCCGAGTGGGAGACCCAGTGGTCCGAGACCGCCCCGCCGGCGGAGACACACACCGCCGCCCACGCTGAGCCGGCCCGCGGTGCGCACGCCGTGACGGCCGCCGAGCTTGGCGCTGCTGCGGAGACTGGACCGGCAGGCCTGCCCGTCCACCACCCCGAATACACTGAGCCCCACGCGCCGACTCTGCCCGGGGCGGAATCGGCAGCCGCGGAACCGGCCGACGACGAGGACACCGTTACCGGCACGGCCACTTCAACCAGCACTGGCGCTGGTACCGCCATCGGCACGGCGATGCCCGGAGTGCCCGACGCCGGGACACAGCCCGCAGGTCCCGCTGACACGGAAACGACGCAGATGGCGGCCTCGCCGGCAGGGGCCGAGGCCTCCGCCAGCCAAACGGCCGAGCCCACCGGCCACTTGGCCACCGAGCAGCCCTACGGCGAGGGCTCAGCGGCTCCGGCGGCTGACGGAAGCGGCCCTGAGGGTTTCACAGTCAAGGGCAATGCCTCGTCAATGATCTACCACGACGAGACCAGCCCGGCGTATGAAGAAACCCGGGCTGAGGTGTGGTTTGCCTCCCCGGCCCACGCCGAAGCAGCCGGGTTTCGGCCGCCGCGCCGGACACGGCAGTAGCCGGCGGTCCGGGCGGCCGACCCATCCCCCCTCAACGCGTCCCTTGATACTCCCGCGTTTTACCGGCAGGCGCTTCGCTGGCAGGGCAGCGGCCCGGGCCGTGGCGCTTGCCGTTGTCCTGTTTTTCTTGAGCGCCTGCACCGGCGGCTCAACCTCGCCCGTGGTTCAGCCGGGAGACCGCACTGCCACCGGCGCAGCGGGTACGGCCGGGGCAGCGGGTGAGCCCACGGTTGCGGGCCGGGTTAATGGGCTGCAGCTGCCGTGGTCCACGGTCCATCTACCCGGCGGCACCGCGGTCATCTCCGAGCGCGACACAGCAC
>NZ_CAKKMM010001642.1:0-1052 GCF_918698205.1 Microbacterium sp. Bi128
GCCACTCAGCCACCGGCGCCCTGTTGCGGCGCCCATCAGGGAGCGTTCACCATGCCCAAGCTCAGTTCCGAACTGTTGTCTGTCCTGCGATGCCCCGTCACCGGCTCCGGCCTGGTGCAGGAAGGCGACGAGCTCGTCACCGTCACGGCAGATGGCGCCGGGAACAAGCTGCGGTACAAAATCGAGGACGGCATCCCGCTGCTGCTGCCGCCGGAACTGCTGCCCGCCGCCGCGGCGGCCCCCGCTGATCAGCACGACGCCGCCCCGCGCCACGCCGCGGAATAGCCGCCCCAAAACGCCGCCGGGCACCCATCAGGGAGGCCCGCGGCACCGAATGACTGCTTAGATCCTGCTCCAATCCAGAATCGCCCAGCTCCAGACACGCGATGCCACCGGCCACAACAAAGGACTCAGATGACTTTCGATTACAAGATTGCGGACATTTCCCTGGCCGAGGCGGGCCGCCACCAGATCCGCCTCGCCGAGCACGAGATGCCCGGACTCATGTCCCTGCGCGAGGAGTTCGGCGCCAGCCAGCCGCTCAAGGGCGCCCGGATCGCCGGATCCCTGCACATGACCGTCCAGACCGCGGTGCTGATCGAGACCCTTACCGCCCTCGGCGCCGAAGTCCGCTGGGCGTCCTGCAACATCTTCTCCACCCAGGACGAAGCCGCCGCCGCAGTGGTGGTCGGCAACGGCACCGTCGAAGACCCCCAGGGCGTCCCCGTCTTCGCCTGGAAGGGCGAGACGCTGGAGGAATACTGGTGGACCGCCCAGCAGATCCTCACGTGGCCGGGCGCCGACGCCAACCCTGAGCTGGGCCCGAACATGATCCTGGACGACGGCGGCGACGCCACCATGCTGGTGCACAAGGGTGTCGAGTTCGAGGCCGCCGGCGCTGTCCCCGCCGCCGCCGAGGACGAGTCCGAGGAAGGCCGGGTGTTCCTCGACGTGCTGCGCGCATCCCTCGAGACCGACCCGCAGAAATGGACCCGCATCAGCGCCCTCCTGCTCGGCGTCACCGAGGAGACCACCACGGGCGTGCCCCGCCT
>NZ_CAKKMM010001643.1:0-1052 GCF_918698205.1 Microbacterium sp. Bi128
GCCGAGGCTGAAATCGGCCGGCAGGAGGTTGCTGGCGTTCGAGGCCAGGGAGGCGTTGCTGGACAGTGCGGTGCGGAGCATCCAGAGGAACGGCGCGATCGTCACGGCGACGGCAATGGCGACGAGGGTCCAGGCGCCGACGCGGCGCCAGTTGACCGGCTTCCTGGGAGCGGGAGCGGAGGTGGCAGGCTTCTTGCGGGAAGGGGCGAGGGTAGTCATGGCTGGGGTTCCTTAGTCCAGATCCGATTCGTTGCCCTTGAGGAACTTCATCTGGACGAAGGCCACGAGAGCGAGAATGACGAAGAGAATGACGGACAGGGCCGAGGCGTAGCCGAAGTCGGATTCACCGAAGGCCTTCTGGTAGATGTACATCTGGATGACGCGGGAGGCATTGATCGGGCCGCCGCCCGTGGTCACTGCCACGGTGTCGAAGACCTGGAAGGAGCCGATGACGGTGACCACCAGGACCAACACCAGCACCGGGCGCAGGAGCGGCATCGTGATGCTCCAGAAGGTCCGGGTCGGGGAGGCGCCGTCGAGCGAGGCGACCTCGTACACGTGGTTGGGGATGGACTGCAGGCCGGCGAAGATCAGCAGGGCGGTGTAGCCCATGTGCCGCCAGACATTGACGCCGGCGATGGTGGGGATGGCCCATTGCTCGCTGCCGAAGAAGGCGATGCGCGGCAGGCCCAGCCAGTTGATGACCTCGTTGACGATTCCCAGCTGGTAGTCGAGCATCCAGAACCAGAGCAGCGCGACGATCACGTTCGCCACCAGGAAGGGCAGCAGCAGGGCGCCGCGGATTAGCGTGGACTTGGCGACGTTGTGCATCAGCAGGGCAAGTCCGAGCGCGATGACGGTCTGGAAGCCGATGTTCAGTGCCACGTACTGGACCGTCACGGCCATGGCGTTCCAGAAGAGATCGTCCGCGAAGATCGCGGTGTAGTTTTTGGTGCCGATCCAGGTGGGATCGCCCAAAACGCTGTACTCGGTGAAGCTGAGGTAGACGCCGCGGATGCTCGGCACCAGGTAGAAGGCAACGAAGCCGAGCA
>NZ_CAKKMM010001644.1:0-1051 GCF_918698205.1 Microbacterium sp. Bi128
CCTCCGCGTCGATCGCGGCGTTGCGGGCCTGCTGCCTGGCCGCGTAGCCGAACCCGACGAACATCAGCACGCCGAACGCGAACCACTGCAGGGAGTAGGACAGGTGGGTGCCTTCATCAGTGGTCGGTTTAGGGAACGGGAACGGCATGTCCTGCACCGACGGCGACTCGGATGCCAGCTGTCCGTAGGCGCCCGTCAGCAGCGGATAGCCCAGCTGCCCGGAATAGGCGGAGAGGTCGATCGAGGCCAGCTGTCCGTCAGGGGCGCCGCGCTGCAGCTCGGGCTCGGCCGGCTTGAGGCGGGCAACCACCGTCACCGGCCCCTGCGGCGGGGCAGGCACTGAGTCGGGCCGTCCCGGGGTCTTGTTGCCGATGGGCAGCCAGCCACGGTCGATCACCACGGTTTCGCCGGACTGGAGCTTGAAGGGAACCACCACCTCGTAGCCGGGCTGGCCGTTGAGCGGGCGGTTGCGCACGATGCGCTGGCCGGCGGCGTCGTAGCTGCCCTTCAGTTCCACCTGGGTCCACTCCCGCTCCGGATTCAGCCGGCTGAACTGGTCCCGGACATCGGCGAACGGCACGGGGGTGGCCGAGTAGTTGGAGACCACCCGGTTGCTTTCGGCCAGGGTCTCGGCGCGGCGGTCCATCTGCCACTGGCCCAGCCCAAGGCAGCCGGCAGCGAAGATCGCGGCCAGCAACAAGTACCCCCGCCCTTTACTGGAGAAGAGAAAGCGGTACATTCAGCCGATCCTGCCTGACGGGTCGAGAGGGGCGGTCACTGCCGTGAGGGGGACGGTCTCTGCGCCGAGGACCACAGTCTCTTTCCACAGTCCGCGCGTCTGGAGGTAGTCCTCAAGCCAGGCGCGGTGCTCCCCGCACGCCAGCCAGATCTTGCGCCGCTCCGGAGTATGGATCTTGGGATTGTTCCACAGCAGCTGCCATTCCGCCGCCGCGCGGCAGGCTTTCCGCGAGCAGACGGTGCCCGGGGCCGCGGCCGTGTCCCTACCGGTCCCGGCCAGGTCAAAGAGATTCATGAAGCTGCCCGTCCGTGG
>NZ_CAKKMM010001645.1:0-1051 GCF_918698205.1 Microbacterium sp. Bi128
AGGACGCGCTGGTAGGGTGCGTGCGCGACGGCGATGCGCAGGTGCGGGTCGGCGTCCCGGCCCTTGGTCCCGCGCGGCCAGCCCGCGTACCGTTCGAGGCGCAGGGGCGGGTCGTCGACGCCGGAGAAAGCGAAGCGCATGCCCTTGAGCACCACCGACTGGCAGCGGTTGGTCAGGTCCACCCAGCCGGACATGCCGAACTCGGCACGCAGCCGGGGCCAGTCGAGCCTTTCCGGGCGTTTGCGCTCGCCCGAGGGCCCGAGCAAATATGACGCCGGGGTCTTCAGGCTCGGGCCGAAGTAGTCGTTCGAGCCGGGGACAAACACGCCGGGAAATTCCAGCAGGGGCCGCAGGGCCGCCACGAGGGGGTCCACGCCCTTGGCATGGCTGAGGTTGTCGCCCGTGTTCACCACGAGGTCCGGCTGCAATTGCGCCAGGGAGGACAGCCACTGCGCCTTCCGGTGCTGGCCCGGAACGAAGTGGATATCGGACAGGTGCAGTATCCGGAACGGGCCGAACCCGGCCGGCAGGATGGGGAGGGTTTCCTCCCTGATCACAAACTGGTTCTTCTCCCACAGCCCGTAGCCGGTAGCGGCCGCCCCCGCCGCCGTCCCGATCGCGGCGGTCACGGCAAAGCCGCGTCCGATGCTTCGAACGCGGCTCGCCAGATCATTGCCCAGGGTCATCGGCTACTTCTTGCCGGAGGACTTCGTGGGTGCCGGTGTCGGGTCGGCGGACGGTTGCGTGGCCGGCTCGGTGCTCTTGGCGGTCGGAATGGAGGTCCGCGGCGTTGAGATCGGGTCCGGGACCGGGGCGGGGGAGTACAGCATGTCCGACGGCGGGGCCGGGAACGGATCGGTGCCGTAGGCCGGTGCCACCTGGGCCATGTAGTTCGAGAACTGCGGCCCGGCGATCATGTAACCGTCGATGCCCTTGTAGAAGTTGCCGTTGATCGTGACGTTCTGCCCGGCGCGCTGCTGGTTGCCCAGGGGATCGCCAAACCACGTGGCCGTCGCCAGGCCGCTGGTGTAGCCCGCCACCCAGGTGGAGC
>NZ_CAKKMM010001646.1:0-1051 GCF_918698205.1 Microbacterium sp. Bi128
GTCCTATGTGGATGAGGTGGTAATTGTTGACGGCCGTTCCCTGGACGGCACAGTGGAGGTGGCCCGGGCCTTGCGCCTGGACGTCGTGGTGGTGGCAGAGCCCCGCCCCGGCAAAGGAAACGCCGTGCGGGCCGGATTCGCCGCAGCCTCCGGCGACATCATCGTCATGCTCGACGGCGACGGCAGTATGGACCCCCAGGAGATCGGCTGGCTGGTGACTCCGCTCCAGCACGAATACGACTTCGTCAAAGGCTCCCGCTATGTGACGGGCGGCGGCTCAGACGATCTCACATGGCTGCGCAGCGGCGGAAACAAGATGCTCACCCGGCTCGCCAACACGGTCCTCCACAGCGACTACTCGGACCTTTGCTACGGCTACATCGCCCTGCGCAGGGAATGCGTTGACATTCTGGAGCTGGAGTCGGACGGGTTCGAGATCGAAACTGAACTGATTGTGCGGGCCTCGAGGGCCGGCCTGCGCATTGCCGAGGTGCCCAGCCACGAACTGTCCCGCATCTCCGGGCAGTCAAACCTGCATACCTTCCGGGACGGCTGGCGGGTCCTCCGCACCCTCGCCCGCGAGCGCGTGAGCTGGGAAGCCCCGACCGCCGGCGCCCGCCCCGAGGCCCTGCGTCGGGTCAAGTACAAGTACCCCAACGAGGTCTTCCCGCACGTTCCCACCGATCCCAGCAGCGTCCTGGGCGTACGGGCAGGCGAATAGGATGTCCGAGAACTCCAGCCTTCCGGAAGTATCCGTGGTCATTTGCTCCTACTCGGAGGACCGGTGGGACCAGCTGATCGGCGCCCTGGACTCCGTCCGCACCCAGACCTTCCCACCCAAGCAGACGATCGTCGTCGTGGACTACAACGTGGACTTGTACAAGCGCCTGATCTTTACCGTCCCGGATGCCGTAATTATCGAGAACGCCGGACCCAAGGGTCTCTCGGGCGCCCGCAACACCGGAGCAGGCATCGCCAAGGCCGAGATCGTGGCCTTCCTCGATGACGACGCCGAAGCCGAGCCGGACTGGCTCGAACGGCTCGCGGCGAT
>NZ_CAKKMM010001647.1:0-1050 GCF_918698205.1 Microbacterium sp. Bi128
TTCCGGGACAGCACGTTGGCTCAGTGCCCGGGTCAGTGACGAGACGCTGACGCTGAGCCGGTGCGCGGTCTCCTTGAGGGTATGTCGCTCACTGCGCAGCTGCGGGGCCGTTTCAAGCTTTCCCTCCGTCATGGTGCGCGGCCGGCCACCCAGCCTGCCGCGGGCCTTCGCCGCAGCCAGACCAGCCTTTGTCCGTTCGGACAACGTCAAGCGTGCGTAGGCACCAAACGGCCTCTCGCGGAGGCTAGGCTCTATGCCATGATGACCAATCAGCGACTTGAGCCCCTGCTCGAGCAGTACGACTGGGCGACGGAACGACTCCTCACTCGCCTCGCCGGGCCCACCAGCAACTCGGGTGATGGCAGCGACGTCGACGTACCGGTACTGACGGACGCCGAGTACCTCTGGGAACCGGTCGACGCGTGCTGGTCGGTGCGGAGGCGCGCCGATGGGCCCGGACCGGGCGCCATCAAGCTCATCGGCGCGGGTGAGTGGGGGCGAGACGGCGCCCCCGAAAGTCCGTGGCCTCCGCCCCTCACGACGATCGCCTGGCGGCTTGACCACATCTCCGAGACGCTGTTGGGCCGAGCCAACCACCTCGGGGGCGACCGAACGTTCGATAGAGCGACGTACGAATCACGACCAGATGCAGCCGGCGCCATCGAGAGGTTCCGTCACGCCGCAGCCGACTGGCGCCAGGTACTACTCAGTGTCGATGAGTCCGACTATGACCGGACCGGGCTCAGCAGCTACCCGTACGGCAGCGATGCCGAGGAGACCTTTCCGACGATCGTGTGGTGGGAGAACCAGGAGATCCTGCACCACGGAGCCGAGATCGCGCTGCTCCGCGACCTCTACGTTCACCATGCTCAGTAGCGATGAGCGCGCACCGCAGACAGCTCAGCCGACGGAGTCTCTACGACGTCGAGTGGATACAGAGGATTAAGTCCGCGTCGGTGCATAGGTGCCCGAAAGACGGTGGTTCAGCGGACGCCGTGGTGACCGCAGGGATTCTTCACCGGGCAGGGGGCCGGCTCAGTAGAGTGGAAC
>NZ_CAKKMM010001648.1:0-1050 GCF_918698205.1 Microbacterium sp. Bi128
GTGGTCCTCATCGTTCTTGGTGGCGCGGCGTTGTTCGGCATCCACCCACTCAGTGAGGGAGGCAGCCACCCGTTCATGTTTGAGAATTTCAACACCTCCAGCGGCCTCTTCCCCAACGGTTTCAGCGGCGTCCTCGTCACTGCACTTGCAGTGTTCTACGCCTTCTCCGGCTCGGAACTCATCGGTGTGGCAGCGGGCGAAACAGCTGACCCCGCCACCAGCATCCCCAAAGCGATGCGCAGCACAGTGATCCGCCTGCTGATCTTCTTCGTCGGGGCAATCGCTGTCATCGCAGCTACCATCCCTTTTGATCAGGTAGGCCTGGATGAAAGCCCGTTCGTGACTGTCTTCTCATCCATAGGCATTCCTTTTGCCGCCGACATCATGAACTTCGTCATCATCACCGCCCTCCTCTCCGCCGGAAACAGCGGCCTCTTCTCCTGCGCACGGATGCTCTACTCCCTTGCCGACGAGGGGCACGCCCCCCGGGCGCTGAAGAAACTGACCCGGGGCGGTATCCCCCTAATCGCGCTTTCAGTCAGCATGCTCGGAGGCCTTGCGTCGCTCATCAGCAGCGTCGTTGCGCCCGAAACGGTCTACCTGGCTCTCGTTTCAGTGGCAGGTTTCGCCGTCGTCGGGGTCTGGATGTCCATCACCGCCTCGCACTTCTTCCACAGGAGATCCTTTGTCAAGAACGGCGGCGATGTCGCCGCCCTTGCCTACAAGGCCCCGCTGTTCCCGCTGGTGCCCATCCTGGCCTTTTCGCTCTGCCTAATATCGCTCATCGGCATCGCCTTTGACCCGAATCAGGTGGCAGCCCTCTATTTCGGAATCTCTTTTGTTGGTGCCTGCTACGCCTTCTTCTACTTCAAATACGGGCGTAAGGCGCGCGCAGACCAGCTGTCCTGACGCCATCATCAACCATCGTCTTCTCAGCTTCGTGGCCGGGGTCTTTCTTTCCCGGCCACGAGGCTGTTCAAGGGATAAACCATGAACTCACAAGGCCTGATGCAACACGTGCGCAGTTCGGTCCAGGACGCCGGCAGCTGG
>NZ_CAKKMM010001649.1:0-1047 GCF_918698205.1 Microbacterium sp. Bi128
CAATTACCTGGTGATCGGCACGGATCACGGCGCCGAGTCCGTCACGGGGTTCTTCACCAAGTTCGGCGACGGCGGCGCGGACATCCTGCCGCTGTTCGGCCTTAACAAGCGACAGAACCGCGCCCTGCTGGCGGAACTCGGCGCACCGGCCCGGATCTGGGAAAAGGTTCCGACGGCGGATCTGCTGGACGGCAAGCCGGGCCGCACCGACGAGGACGAACTCGGCCTGGGCTACGACCTGATCGATGACTACCTCGAGGGCCGTGACGTACCCGATGCCGCTGCCGAACGGATCGAGGCGATGTACCTGCGGACCCGCCACAAGCGCACGGTCCCGGTGACGATTTTCGACACCTGGTGGAAATAGCCTGAGCCGGGAGCCCCGGGCCGGGCTGCAGGTTCGCCCCGGGGGGGTCCAATTAGGGGATCAGCACGAGTTTGCCCCGGACATGGCCTGCGCGGCTGATGCCCAGTGCCCGGGCCGCATCGGTGAGGGGAATCCGCTCCTGGATGCTGAAGCGGAGCTTTCCCCCGGCCGACAGCCGGGCCGCCTCCGCTACCCGTCCGTCCAGCAGCCTGACCGGTGCAATTCCGGCGGCGTTGGCCTCCTTTCCAGGCACTGTGGTCACCGCGGCGCCGTGGCCGCCGAGCAAATGGACCGTCGCCGTCGTCGTCTCCTCCCCGCCAAAGGTGTCCACGACGGCGGTGATGGTGCCCAGTGCGCGGACGCGTTCCACGAGCCCTTCGCCATGGGCCACAGGCACGGCGCCGAGGCCGCGCAAGTAGTCGTGGTTCTGCTCTGAAGCGGTCCCGATGACCCGGGCGCCGAGGTGCCGTGCTATCTGGACCGCCGCCGAGCCGACCCCGCCCGCTGCGCCGTGGATGAGGACCGTGTCCCCCACGCCAATGCCAAGCTGAACCAGCGCCGAATACGCTGTGCCGCCAGCTATCGCGACGCATGCCGCCTGCTCGAAATCGATGCCCGCGGGCTTTGGCGTCAGCTGGTCGACCGGAAAATTGGCCACGGCACGGTAGGCCCCGGAAATG
>NZ_CAKKMM010001650.1:0-1046 GCF_918698205.1 Microbacterium sp. Bi128
TGGAACGGGTTTCCAGCATCGTCAAGCGGTTCTCCACCGGCGCCATGAGCTACGGCTCCATCTCCAAGGAAGCCCACGAGACCCTCGCGATCGCCATGAACCGGCTGGGCGGCAAGTCCAACACCGGTGAAGGCGGCGAGGACGTGGACCGGCTGCTCGATCCCACCCGCCGTTCCGCGGTCAAGCAGATCGCCTCCGGCCGCTTCGGCGTCACCAGCCTGTACCTGTCCAACGCGGACGACATCCAGATCAAGATGGCCCAGGGTGCCAAGCCCGGCGAAGGCGGCCAGCTGATGGCGCAGAAGGTCTACCCCTGGGTGGCCCGCACGCGGCACTCGACGCCCGGCGTCGGCCTCATTTCGCCGCCCCCGCACCACGACATCTACTCGATCGAGGACCTCGCGCAGCTGATCTATGACGCCAAGCGCGCCAACCCCTCGGCCCGGGTGCACGTCAAACTCGTCTCCGAGGTCGGGATCGGCACCGTGGCGGCCGGCGTCACCAAGGCGAAGGCCGACGTCGTGCTGGTCTCCGGGCACGACGGCGGTACCGGCGCCTCGCCGCTGAACTCGCTCAAGCACGCCGGTGTCCCGTGGGAACTCGGCCTCGCCGAGACGCAGCAGACGCTTATGCTCAACGGCCTCCGCGACCGTGTGGTGGTGCAGGTCGACGGCCAGCTCAAGACCGGCCGCGACGTCGTGATCGCCGCGTTGCTCGGCGGCGAGGAGTTTGGTTTCGCCACCGCCCCGCTGGTGGTCTCCGGCTGCATCATGATGCGCGTCTGCCACCTGGACACCTGCCCGGTGGGCGTCGCGACCCAGAACCCCGAGCTGCGCTCCCGGTTCAACGGCAAGCCCGAATTCGTGGTGAACTTCTTCGAATTCCTTGCCGAGGAAGTCCGCGAAATCCTCGCCGAGCTGGGTTTCCGCAGCATCGAGGAGGCGATCGGCCACGCCGAGATGCTCGACTCCCGCGACGCGATCAACCACTGGAAGGCCGAAGGGCTGGACCTGGATCCGATCCTGCACGGGCTCGAGTTCGACAAC
>NZ_CAKKMM010001651.1:0-1046 GCF_918698205.1 Microbacterium sp. Bi128
GTTGTGTTCCCGTTCGGCGTCGAGGCCCTTGAGCGCGGCAGCCCTCTCTGCCCACGAGCGGGCAGACTGCATCACAAGGTCGGTGAGCTGATCCAGCCAATCCGGCCGTGCGCCGTAGAGATCGTGGAACAGCCGGAACAAGGCCGGGAAATGACGGTCGAAGCGCTCTTCGAAGACGGCCCGGTCCGCGCCGTCCCACCCGATGCCCGTGCCCGCCGCTAAGGCCCGGAGCACATGCCGGCGGGCCTCGCTGTCGACGCCGTCTGCTAAGAGGGCGGGTTCAACCATGGAGCATCTCCTTTGACCAGTTTCAATCCCCGACGGCGCGACGACCGTTCACATCCTTGCAGACGGACGCGCGGGTGCCCAGCACGGCAGCCGTGTCCGGCGGGGGAAGGCAGCCGACAGCCGATGCCGCCCATGGTGCTGCCGGGAAGGTCTATAGGCTGGCGTGATGACCGCCCTGACTGATCTCCTGCCCACGCTGCTGGGCGTCGGGCTCCTGATGCTGGTCACCGTGGGGTTGCTTGCGGTTTTCCGGATCCCGCACCGAACGGCGCCGGCGCTGGCCATCCTGCGCGGGGCTGTGCAACTGGCTGTCATCAGCCTCATACTGGGCACTGTCATCACCAGTCCGGTCTGGGTCGGCGCCGCACTTCTCGTGATGTTTTCGGTGGCCGCAGTGACGGCCGCGCGTCGCCTGGGGTGGAGTTGGGGCCGCCTGGCGGTAGTGGGCGGCTCGATGGCGGCCGGCATCCTGGTGACCCTGGCGATCGTTTTCGGCACGGGCGCGATAGCCCTGACGCCCCGCTACGCGCTGGCAATTGGGGGGATCGTGATCGGCAATGCGATGACCATCGCCACCCTGGCCGGCCGGCACTTTGCCGAGTCGGTGAATGAACGTTGGGATGAGGTTGAAGCGTGGCTGGCTTTGGGGGCGACGCGGCGTCAGTCGACGTTGGAGCTGGCCCGGCGCGCCGTCTATTCAGCCCTCATTCCTTCGACCGACCAGACTAAGACGACGGGACTTGTCACCCTGCCCGGGG
>NZ_CAKKMM010001652.1:0-1046 GCF_918698205.1 Microbacterium sp. Bi128
GGCCGAAGCCAAGGTGGAATTCAGCCGGGAGCTCTCGGCCATGGTCGCGAGGACGCCTGACGGTGAAACACGGGCCTGGCCGGTGGTGCACACCATCCAGGTGGACGGGGTGTGCGATGAAGTCATTGCCCCGGCCCTGGACATCTCCGTCGATGTTGCCGCAGCCGCGGAAAACGCCGCGGTCCGGATCGCCGGCGAACTCGGCGTGACCGGTGTCATGGCCGTCGAACTCTTCGAGACCCCGGGCGTGGGCGCCGGGTTCCTGATCAATGAACTCGCCATGCGCCCGCACAATACCGGGCACTGGACCCAGGACGGCTCGGTGACCAGCCAGTTCGAGCAGCACCTGCGGGCCATCCTGAACCTGCCGCTGGGCGCCACTGACCTGCTGGGGCCCGTCGTGGTGATGAAGAACTTCCTCGGCGGCGCCAACCAGGACCTCTATTCCGCCTTCCCCGCCGCCCTCGCGAGCGAACCGGCCGCGAAGGTGCACTGCTACGGCAAGGCCGTCCGGCCCGGACGGAAGATCGGCCACGTCAACCTGGTCGGGACCTCAGCTGCCGACGTCGACTCCGTGCGGCAGCGGGCCACCACCGTGGCCGACATCATCCGGAACGGCCGGGCCCACGCCGGCGCAATGCCGGCAACCTCCGAGGAGACCGCATGAGCACCGCAGCCAGCCCCGAAGCCAACAAAGCGGGAACCCCCCTCGCCGGCACCCGCGCGGATACCCCGCTCGTGGGCCTCGTGATGGGCTCGGATTCGGACTGGCCGGTCATGGAAGCCGCCGCCGAAGCCCTCGCCGAGTTTGGAATCCCGTCCGAGGCCGACGTCGTCTCGGCCCACCGGATGCCCACGGAGATGATCCGCTACGGCCAGACGGCCCACGAGCGCGGTCTTCGCCTGATCATCGCCGGCGCCGGCGGCGCCGCGCATCTTCCCGGCATGCTGGCCTCGGTCACTCCCCTGCCGGTGATCGGCGTCCCCGTGCCGTTGAAGACCCTGGACGGCATGGATTCCCTGCTGTCCATCGTGCAGATGCCGGC
>NZ_CAKKMM010001653.1:0-1045 GCF_918698205.1 Microbacterium sp. Bi128
ATCGCGCTCGCCGAGGCACTGCTCGAAGGGAAGGGAAAATGAGCAACTCTCTCCCCAAACCCGAGCAAAGGCTGCTCGTGACGTTCACATCCCAGCAATGGCGTGGTCGGCCGGGTATGGATGCCGTTTATTTGTGTCTGGGGCTCGGATTCGTCGGGTTCGTCGTTTGCCTGGTGTTGATGATCTTCATGGCCGGCCTTCGGGACCCCGGAGCCGCGGCACTCTTCATCGTCGGCTTTGCCGTCGCGTTGACAACATTCATCGTCTTGGCGAAATCTTCCAGCGAGAAAAGATTCCTGATCGGCATCAACCAAAGTGTCAATGACAGCATCCTCGAGCTGACCGGCAATCCGGACGACCAACTGTCACTGCGCGGTTTCAGGAGGTTCATCGAGAACGGGCGTTCCATTCCGTTGCCTGTCCACGGCGTGCCCGGCCTTGAGCTGGTGGTCGTCAGGGAAGGCGAATCCGCCGTCGCAGGTCGAAAGCATCCAGCACAAAGCCGAACGGCGCCGCCGAGTCCATCGTCAATCCACCCGCCGCTCGTGACAACGACCGAATTGATGATTGCGGTAACGCCGCCCGATTACGGAACCACCAGCTTCGACCGGCTGCTGACAGCTACCCTCGACGCCGACATGGATTAGTGAGCCCGGTTGAATGCCCTAATTCATCTGGCAGTGCAAGCAGCGCCACGGGTCCGTTTTTCATCTACGTGACGGAGTCAATTCCCCACCAACCACGAAGGGCCGGTTTGGCTGTGGCTTACACCGAGACGCGCCCGCCATCTTCGGTCGAGAATAACGGTTCGACGACCATATTCTCCATGTTCTGGGCATCCTCGCTGGGGGCTGCACTGTCAGGGAAGGGAACGACGCCTGCCCGCCCGAGTTGCTCTGGCACAGTAGCCACAGCCGGCTCCCGCCTCATGCCCTCGACCCTGTCAAAGGCGTACACGGAAACGAATCCGGCGAGCGACAAGGCTGCACAGGACCAGCCCCAGAAGATCGCGGCACTCCCCCCGGGCTCAACGAGCAGTGTCAAG
>NZ_CAKKMM010001654.1:0-1045 GCF_918698205.1 Microbacterium sp. Bi128
CTATCGCCACGCCCAGGCCGGTGCCGTAGATCAGCAGCGCGCGGTCGGCGTCGCCGTCGCCGATCTGGCCGGCCGCGTCGACGGCGACGTGCGGATAGGCGGTGGAGTCATTGGCGCCGACTCCCACGTCCTGCACGGACGCCACGCGGGGGTCGGCTTCGAGGAGCGCCTTCAGCGCGTTCTTGTATTCGACGCCGGCCTCATCGTTGCCGATGACCACCCGCCAGCCTGTTGCTGTGCTCATGCTTGTGCTCCTTGTTCCGCCGGCTCGGGGGTGCCGGGCCGGGATCCTGTGTCTGTGGTGTGGGTGGATATCCGGGTCGCGATGAGGGCGAAGGACACCGCTCCGGGGTCGGGGTGGCCGAGGCTCTTCTCGGCGAGCGGGCGGGCCCGGCCTTTGAGCGGACGCAGCCCGGCGGTCCGCTCTGCGGCGGCTGTGGCGGCGGCCGCCGCCGCCGCGAGGGAACCGGCCACTGGTGTGCCGGCGTCGAACGCGGTGAGGAACGCGTCCTGGAACGGCAAGAGTGCGTCCACCATGGTCTTGTCCCCCGGCTCGGCCTTGCCGAGCGCGGTGATCGCATCCACGAAGGCCGTGACCGCGGCGGCCGCGTCCTCGCCGCTGTAGCTGTCCTGGTTGCCCAGGGCCTGTCCGGCGGCGATGATCGCCGAGCCCCAGAGCGCACCCGAGGTGCCGCCGGCGCGTTCGCTCCAGGCCTCCCCCGCAGCGGTCAGGACCCGCGACGGCGAGGCGCCGCCGTCGTTCGAGGCAGCCTGTTCGGCCGCGGCGACCGCCGCGTCCACGCCGCGGCGCATGCCGATCCCGTGGTCGCCGTCGCCGGCGACGGCGTCCAGACGGCCCAGTTCTTCCTCATGCTCGACCACCACGTCCCGCGCCTGGCCGAGGAAGTCGGCGGCCAGCCGGCCGAGGGCTGCGGCCGCGGTGGTGGGCCGTTCGACGTCGGCGGTCTCTTCGGCGTCCGGACCGGCGAGTTCGCGGCGGGCACGGGGTGCCAGGTTTCCCTTGCGGAACGCCGGGGTGTCGGCC
>NZ_CAKKMM010001655.1:0-1044 GCF_918698205.1 Microbacterium sp. Bi128
TCGTGGCGCTGGGGGACGCGTGGCAAAAGGGCGCCCAGCAGCTCACCTCGCAGCAGCGTGAACATCTGGCCAACGATCCGCTCAACCTGATCGCCGTCGACGGTCCCGCCAACCAGGACAAGAGTGCCTCCGACGCCGCCACCTGGCTGCCGCCAAACAAGGCTTTCCGCTGCCACTACGTCGCCCGCCAAATTTCGGTTAAGGCGGCCTACCGGCTGTGGGTTACTGCGGCAGAGAAGGAGGCGATGAAACGGATCCTGGCCTCGTGCCCAGCGCAACAGACCATCGTGCCGCGCTGACGCGCCCGTCCCGGATTCCGGGCTGGAGGACCCTTGCAGCCGTTCTGATGCACGGCGAGAATGGGCGCGGCGGGACAAACCGCGCGCCCCAAATGCTGGAACGGAAACCATGGCACATCGCACGGACAAATCAGGCAAGGGGCACGCCGGCCGCAAGAAGGGCTCCGCACGGCGGCCGGTCCGGCTCGATGCCGGAATCTACGAGGCCGAACTTCTGCGGCTCCAGGCGGAACTGGTTGCCCTCCAGGAGTGGGTCCGGAGCACCGGGGCGCGGGTCCTCATCATCTTCGAGGGGCGGGATGCAGCCGGCAAGGGGAGTGCGATCAAGCGGGTCACCGAGTACCTGAATCCGCGGTTTGCCCGGATAGTCGCATTGCCGGCGCCGACTGAGCGCGAACGCGGTGAATGGTACTTCCAGCGCTATGTGGCGCATCTGCCGGCCGCCGGGGAAATCGTCCTGATGGACCGCTCCTGGTACAACCGCGCCGGCGTCGAACACGTGATGGGCTTTTGCACCCCGGCGGAGCACAAACGCTTCATGGCCCAGTGCCCGGTCTTTGAACGGCTCCTCATCCAGGACGGCATTCTGTTCTTCAAGTACTGGTTCTCGATCAGCCATGGGGAACAGGAGCGGCGGTTCAAATCCCGGATGGATGATCCCATGCGGCAATGGAAGCTCTCGCCGATGGACCGGGAGGCAATCCTGCGCTGGGAAGACTACTCAAGGGCCAAAGACGACATGTTC
>NZ_CAKKMM010001656.1:0-1044 GCF_918698205.1 Microbacterium sp. Bi128
CTTTGAAACTGCGACGCCGGGACTCGCCGGCAGTTCAGCCCGACACGCCGGGCGCCGGCTTCAATCGTGGGGAATTCCGGCGTCAGGAGCTGGCCCCCGGCTCAGCCGGGATGCCCTGCCGCAATGAGCTCGGGCAGCAGCCGCATGTCTGAAAAGACGGTGGTTCCGGGACCGGCCAATCGGGAAGCCGGGGTGACACCGCCGGCATACGCGAAGACGTGCATTCCCGCCGCCCGGGCGGCCTGGACGCCGTAGGCGCTGTCCTCGACGACGGCGCACCGCCCGGGAGCGGTGCCCAGGCTCGCCGCGGCGTGGAGGAACAGGTCCGGCGCGGGTTTGCCGTTGGCCACCTCTGTGGCGCTGTAGATGCGGCCCTGGAAGCGGCGCAGCAGCCCGGTCTTGCCCAGGGTCCGGCGCATCTTTTCGTGGCTGCCGCTGGAGGCGACACAGTGCGGCAGGGACAGCCGGTCCAGGGCGTCCTCGATGCCATCAACGGCCTCGAGGTCACGTTCAAACGCCTCCTGGTACCAGCGACCGTAGTCGCGGTCCCAGCCGTCGGCCAGCCGGACCCCGAGCTGCTGTTCCACGGCGGCCACAAAGTGCGCCTCGGATTTTCCGACAAACCGTTCCACGATGTCATCGAGTTCCAGGTCCCAGCCGAGATCGGCCAGCACTCGCTGGTCCACCCGGATGGCGATCACCTCGGAATCCACCAGCACACCGTCGCAATCGAACACCACCAGCTCAAAGCCGTCCTGACCAGTCATGAGGACATCCTAGCCAGCTGCCCGCGCATTTCTTCGACGGAAGTCGAGGGGAGGCCGCAGACCATGCCGCGGCACAGGAACACCTGCGGGGCGCCGTCCGGGCCCGCGCCGCGGCCCTGCAGCAGCGGTATTGGCCGGGCGGCGCCGTCGTCCTGGACCGCGACCACCAGCCCGGGGCTCGCCGAGAGAAGCAGCTCCCGGTGCAGCACGGCCCGTTCCGGGGTGTCCGGTCCGGCGACGGCGGCCTCGATGGGACCGGCGAGGGCGGCCTGGGCGG
>NZ_CAKKMM010001657.1:0-1044 GCF_918698205.1 Microbacterium sp. Bi128
CATCTACGGCCCTCGCCACCCTGGGATCTGACGGTGCCGCCGAATACGCCTTCTCGATCACCTGGGCAATCAGTGGGGCGTCCCTCCCGGCCCTCGCTGCCGTCAAAGGTTCCACCCACATCCACACGGGATCTATCGCTACGGTGCTCCCGCCGGGGGAGCAGGCAACCCTTGCCCTGGTAGAGGCCGCCCGGGAGCACGCGACGACCAGTTTCGATCCCAATTGCCGGCCCGCGATCAGTCCCGATGCGGCTGCGGCACGCCGGCAGGCGGAAGTGTTCGTGGCGGCGAGCGACATTGTCAAAGCCAGCGACGAAGACCTGCGCTGGCTCTACCCGGACCGGGCACCGGAAGAATCCCTGCAGGCCTGGCTGGAACTGGGGCCGGCGGTGGTGGCCCTGACGCGCGGAGCCTCAGGCCCGGTCATCCTGTCCGGAAACGGGCGGGTCGAGATGGCAGCTGAACCGATCCGAGTGTCAGATACTGTGGGCGCCGGTGATTCCTTCATGGCGGGGCTTATTTCCGGACTCGCCAAACTTGGAGCGCTCGGGGCGGAGGGAAGACGGCAACTGCAGACCCTGACCCTGGATCAGCTCCACGCAGTCGCCTCGTACGCGAACCGTGCAGCGGCGATCACCTGCTCCCGGAAGGGCGCCAATCCTCCGTGGTCGGCGGAACTCGGGGAACTGTCCTGGTGACGCGGTCAGTCTGCGACCGTGACGGTGCCGGCGTCGCCGTCAACGCGGATCCGTTGGCCGCTGGTGAGCCGCTGGGTGGCCACGCCTGTGCCAAGCACGGCCGGGATGCCGTACTCGCGGGCAACGATCGAGCTGTGGCTCAACGGCCCGCCGACGTCGGTCACCACGGCGGAGGCCATCGCGAACAGCGAGGTCCAGGCCGGGGTGGTGATGCGGGCTACCAGGACGTCCCCGGGCTCCATCAGACCGAAATCCTGCGGGCCCCTCAGGACGCGGGCCGAGGCGGTGACCCGGCCGGCGCTGGCGCCGACGCCCTTGATGACGTCGCCGAGCTGGTCCCGTGGGC
>NZ_CAKKMM010001658.1:0-1043 GCF_918698205.1 Microbacterium sp. Bi128
CCTTTCTCGTCGGCGACCACTACGGCCCTCTTGACGATCGCGCCGGTGCCGAGGATGGCAACCTGCGGCTGGTTGATGATCGGGGTGTCGAACAGGGCACCCACCGAACCGATGTTGGTGATGCTGAAGGTGCCGCCGGAAAGCTCGTCCGGGCCGATCTTGCCGTTGCGGGTGCGGTCGGCGACGTCGGCGATCTTGCCGGCCAGGCCGGCCAGGTTCAGGTTGCCGGCGTCCGAGATGACCGGAACCAGCAGGCCCTTGTCGGTGTCCACCGCAATCGCCAGGTGCTCGGCGTTGTGGTAGGTGATCTCCTGCTTGTCCTCGTCGTAGGAGGCGTTTACCTTCGGGTGCTGCTTCAGGGCCTCGGCAACAGCCTTGGCGATGAAGGGCAGGAAGGTCAGCTTGGAGCCGTTCTGGGCCTGGAAGGAGTTCTTGGCCTTGGCGCGCAGCTTGGCAACCTTGGTCATGTCGACCTCGTGGACCTGGGTCAGCTGGGTGGAGATGTCCAGCGACTCGCGCATGCGGCGGGCAATGACCTGGCGGATGCGCGGGGCCTTCTGCACGGTGCCGCGCAGCGAGGACGCTGCGCCTGCGGATGCCGCGGCTGCCGGCGCAGATGCGGCGGGGGCTGCCGCGGGTGCGGAGGCGGCCGGTGCTGCCTTTGCCTCGGCAGCTGCCAGCACGTCCTGCTTGCGGATGCGGCCGCCGACGCCGGTGCCGGTGAGGGCCGCGATGTCGACGCCCTGCTGGTTGGCCAGCTTGCGGACCAGGGGAGTGACGTAGCCGGACTCTGCCGGTGCGGCAGCTGCTGCCGCGGGCGCGGGAGCTGCCTGAGCGGCGGGAGCGGCGGGAGCTGACGGAGCAGCGGCTGCGGGAGCTTCCTGCTTGGGAGCCTCCGGTGCTGCTGCCGGTGCGGGGGCGGCCGGCGCTTCCTGCTTGGGAGCTTCCGGTGCTGCTTCCTGCTTGGGGGCCGCGGCGGGCGCCGGTGCGGCCGGTGCCGCTGCGCCGGAACCGATGACGGCCAGGACGGAGCCGACCTCGGC
>NZ_CAKKMM010001659.1:0-1042 GCF_918698205.1 Microbacterium sp. Bi128
TCCGTGTACGGGTGGTTAGCCCCTAGGACCGTGCGGGCGGCATGACGGGCCTGATCGGTGGCATTCTGGGCCGACTCCAGACGCAGACGGACCTGGGCGTGTGCGCTGGGGAAACTGGCGCAGTCGCCGACCGCCAGAACGGCAGGGTCAGCTGTGCGCAGCGTTTCATCGACAACGATGCCGTTGCTGGTTTCGAGGCCGGCGTCCGAGGCCAGGGTGTCGTTGGGCTGAACGCCGATGCCCACGAGGACCAGATCAGCAGGATAGGAAGCCCCTGTGGTGGACACTGCGGCTCCGACGCGGCCATCCGCGCCGGGCTCGAAGCGGTCAATGCCTTCGCCGAGGCGCAGGTCGACGCCTTGTGAACGGTGGGCGGCTGCGAACCACTCACCCATGACGGGGGTCAGTGCACGTCCCATCGGGCGAGGCGCGAATTCCAGTACGGTCACGCCGCATCCGTGGGCCAGGGCGGCGGCGGCGAATTCCAGTCCGATGAATCCGGCACCGATGATGACGATATTGCGGGCGGTGGGCAGCGCCGTGTGCAGCGCTTCTGCATCTGTCAGGGTTTTCAGTCCATGGATGCCGGACAGGGATGCGCCCGGGCAGCTCAGCATCCTGTTTCGGGCACCGGTCGCGAAAACGAGGTGGTCGTAATCGAGTGAACCTTTGGTGAGATTGACCTTCCGTTCCGCCCGGTCGATGGCGAGTGCCTGGGCGCCTTCATGGAGTGTGACGTTCTTGTCCACGAAAAAGGAAGCTCCGCGCAGCGGCAAGGGAGCCGGCTCCTGGCCCGGGGCCAGGTAGTCCTTGGACAGCGGCGGGCGCTGATAGGGCAGTCCGGATTCCTCGGCGATCACATGGATCTCGCCCCCGTACCCCTCGGTCCGCAATGTATCGGCGACCTGTAGGCCGGCCTGTCCGCCGCCAATGATGACAACGCTCATGTCATTGCCCCGCTTCTAGAGTTGGCCGGCAGGGATGTCGACGACAATCCCTGTGAGTTCTGCGTCGATTTTGATCTGGCAGCCCAGCCGTGAGC
>NZ_CAKKMM010001660.1:0-1042 GCF_918698205.1 Microbacterium sp. Bi128
TCCGAAACCGAGCCCATCCCCTCGCAGCGTGCGCACATGCCGCCCAGGTAGACCACATCGCGCACCACGCTCCGCTCGACCCGGCCGCCGGCTTTCTCGGTACTCATCACCCCGCTCGCCTTGCGCGTCGGGACGTTGAAGGAGAAGGCAGTGGGTGGCCCGATGCGGGGCATGCCCAGACGGCTGAAGAGGATCCGGAGCATGGCGTTCGCGTCGGTGGCGGTGCCGACGGTGGACCGGGGGTTGGCGCCCATCCGCTCCTGGTCAACGATGATCGCCGTCGTCAGCCCCTCCAGGTGGTCCACCTCGGGCCGCGCCAGGTTGGGCATGAAGCCCTGCACAAACGCGCTATAGGTCTCGTTGATCATCCGCTGCGACTCGGCGGCGATGGTGGCGAAAACCAGCGAGCTCTTGCCCGAGCCGGACACGCCGGTGAACACCGTCAAGCGGCGCTTCGGGATCTCGACGCTGATGTCCTTGAGGTTGTTCTCCCGTGCGCCCTGCACGCGGATCAGGTCGTGGCTGTCCGCTTCATGCAGCGCGGGCGGCTGCGTGTCCGTGCTCGTGGCAATGCTCATCGTGTCTCCATCTGTTGGGCGGGGCAGCCCCAAGCGTCCCCGTCGTCGTCGACTGGCTCTATCTAACCAGCTGGCGGCTGGTCCGGCGGTGGCCGGCGGCCACCTTAGATCGGCTGCTGGATGCGGATCAGGTTGCCCGCGGGATCGCGGAAGGCGCAGTCGCGCACCCCATAGGCCTGCTCTGTCGGTTCCTGGACCACCTCGGCGCCGCTGGCCTGCAGCCGCTCGAAGGTGGCGTCGACGTCCTTGGTGGCCAGCAGGATGCGCGCATAGGTGCCCTTGGCCATCATCTCGTCGATGGTGCCGCGCTCTTCGTCGGTGACGCCGGGATCGGCGGCGGGCGGTTCCAGAACGATGGATGTGTCCGGCTGGCCGGCCGGGCCGACCGTGATCCAGCGCATCCCGCCGTAGCCGACGTCGTTGCGGACCTCGAAGCCGAGGGTGTCCCGGTAGAAGGCCAGGGC
>NZ_CAKKMM010001661.1:0-1041 GCF_918698205.1 Microbacterium sp. Bi128
CTAGGCCGTGCCTGAGCTTCCTGAAGTTGCGGCCCTGACGGACTTTCTGGACGAGCACCTGCGCGGAGCAATGGTGCGGAAAATCCAGCCGGTCTCCTTCGCCGTGCTCAAGACGGCAGACCCTCCCTACTCCGACCTCCAGGGCAAGGCCGTCAGCGGCGTGCAAAGGTTCGGCAAGTTTGTCAGCCTGGAAGCGGACGGGCTGCATTTTGTCTTCCACCTCGCCCGGGCCGGCTGGGTCCGCTTCACGGACTCCCCCACCGACGCCCAGCTGAAAATGGGGAAGGGCCACATCGCGCTGCGGCTGACGTTCTCCGCCGATTCCGGCCCGGTGGGCATGGACCTGACCGAAGCGGGCACGAAAAAGAGCCTGGCGGTCTATGTGGTCCGGGATCCGCACGACGTGCCCGGCATCGCGGCGCTCGGACCGGATCCGTTCAGTCCGGACTTCGACGTCGATGCCCTGGCCGGGATTCTCGGCTCCAGTTCCCAGCAGATCAAGGGCGTCCTGAGGAGCCAGGGCATCATCGCCGGGATTGGGAACGCGTACAGTGACGAGATCCTGCACGCCGCCAGGACTTCGCCGTTCGCGATCGCCAGGTCGCTGGACCGGACGCACGTGCAGCACCTCTACGACGCCATCCACACCATTCTGGGAACGGCGGTGGCGGAGGCCAGGGGCAAGCCGCCCAACGAGCTCAAGGACACCAAGCGGAGCCACATGCGGGTCCACGGCCGGACCGGCGAACCGTGTCCGGTGTGCGGGGACACGGTCCGGGAGGTTTCCTTTGCCGATTCCGCCCTGCAGTACTGCCCGACGTGCCAGACCAAAGGAAAGATCCTGGCCGACCGCCGGACGTCACGCTTCCTGAAATAGCGGATCACCGCGGACCTTCCTGGGAACACCACGGAGCGGATGTGTCCGGGAAACAGAAAACCCCGCCATTCCTTCATCAGGAATGGCGGGGTTTCAGCTGTTGGTCGGGCTGACAGGATTTGAACCTGCGACCCCTTGACCCCCAGTCAAGTGCGCTACCAAGC
>NZ_CAKKMM010001662.1:0-1041 GCF_918698205.1 Microbacterium sp. Bi128
AAAGAAGTCTGTTTACTTGTCTCTTCTCGCGGGGGGAATTACTCTGCGGTTTCGATCGGCGTGGAGACGAGCTTGCCTTCGTTGATCTCGCGCAGGGCGATCGACAGGGACTTCTCGTTCAGCTTGGTGTCGACCAGCGGGCCAACGTACTCAAACAGGCCCTCATGCAGCTGGGCATAGTACGCGTTGATCTGGCGTGCGCGCTTGGCACCAAAAATCACCAGTCCGTACTTCGAGTCGGCGGCCTTCAGCAGCTCGTCGATCGGCGGGTTGATGATGCCTTCAAGGTTCGTGGACACGAATTCTCCAAATTCTAACGGGCCGGTACGTCCCGGCGCCTAGCGCGGGTTCGGGGTCAGCCCCATGAGTGAAACAAGCTCGTCCGCTGCCCGACGAACGTCATCATTGATGACGGTGTGGTCGAACTCCGGTTCAGCGGCAAGTTCTAGTTTAGCGGTTTCCAGCCTCTGCTGCTGTTCTTCGGCGCTTTCCGTGCCGCGGCCGACCAGCCGGCGGACCATTTCGTCCCAGCTCGGGGGCGCCAGGAACACAAACTGGGCATCCGGGACGGCCTGCTTGACCTGCCGGGCGCCCTGCAGATCGATCTCCAGCAGCACCGAGCGGCCCTCGGCAATGGCGGCGTCAACCGTGCTGCGCAGCGTGCCGTAGCGGTTCCGGCCGTGGACGACGGCCCACTCGAGCAATTCGCCGTTTTCGACCAGGGCATCGAATTCCTCGGCCGATTTGAAGAAGTAGTGGATCCCGTCCTGCTCCCCCGGCCGCGGCGGGCGCGTGGTGGCCGACACGGAGAGCCAGACGCCGGGGTAGTTGTCCCGGATGTAGGTGGACACGGTGCCTTTGCCAACAGCCGTCGGGCCGGCGAGGACTGTCAGTCCCGGTTTCTTGCTCACATATTCCTTTGGGCGGTGGTGGGCAGCTCGGCGGACCGGGCTACTTGTCGTCAATAAAATCTACCAGCGCCCGGCGCTGGTGGATTCCCAGGCCGCGGACCCGTCGGGATTGTGCGATGCCGAGCTGGTC
>NZ_CAKKMM010001663.1:0-1040 GCF_918698205.1 Microbacterium sp. Bi128
TCGCCGAATGGCGTGCAACCGGCAACGACGAACGCAATGCCCGCCTGGTAGTAGCAGGAAGCCAGCGGAGCACACTCGTCATCGAGCACACACCCGCGACCGTCCCGGCGCCCGGCCGCGAGTAAGCGGCCAGAAACCGAGCCGCCGGATTCACAGCGGCCCGGCATTACTCACTGCCTGGAACACAAAACGCCCCGAGGCTCTTTGATGAGTGCTCACCTAACGTGCCTTCGTAGCCCCTTCTGAGCGGCGGTTTGTCATAGTCACTGCTATCGGCGGCGTAGGCAGACTCACGGACTGCGGTAGTGACAGACTTCCGGTGTTGTGAACGCATTCCACCCGTCTTGCGAAATGCAGGCAAGCCTCAGTTCTGTGCACGGGGTTGGTGCTGGTGTTTTGGGTCTTGCTGCCAGGGCCGACGGGGGATTGGACGGCTTACTGCACACGCAACATCTGCCTCGGACGCGGCTGTCCTTCCTCGTCTGATTAGGAGGCCGTCGCGTTGGCCGGTGGTGAATTATCCAGGTCGAGCCAGGCCAGGGCTGCGGTGACGAGGGCTTCGGTTCCGGTCTGCAGGGTCGGCTGGAGGACGGGTAGGAACATCGGCGAGTGGTTGGCCGGAACGTCCTCCAGCACCCGGCCGTCCCGTACGGCAGCCCTGTAGGTCTGCGGGTCCGTTCCGCCGATGCCCCAGTAGGTGTAGGGGATGTTGCCGGTCCGGGGAATATCGCTAAAGTCTTCGCTGGCGGTCTGGAGCTCGAGGCTGCCGGCCCGGTCGCCGAAGTGGGTGCTGAATGCCCCGGCTACGCGCGTGGTTGTTGCCTCGTCGTTGACGGTGAGCGGAAAACTGTCGAAGGTTTCGAAGTCCGGTTCTTTGGGGGAGCCGCTGGCGGCGCACCCGGCTTGGACGGCGCGTCGGACAGAGTCGAGAATCCGCTGCCGGGTGGCGTCGGTGTAGGTGCGCAGGTTCAGTTCCATGACCGCCTGGTCCGGGATGATGTTGCTCTTGGTTCCGGCGTGAAGGCTCCCGACGGTGAGGA
>NZ_CAKKMM010001664.1:0-1040 GCF_918698205.1 Microbacterium sp. Bi128
CTTACGGCCCATCCCACCACTGTGGATGGACCGTAAGTGACCCCGCGTTGCGGTTTAACCAGCGACCGTTAGAATCCAGGACCTCTCGCAAGATGCGGGGACGCCGTTTTCGTTGGGTGCGTGACGCCGGGACTTAGGTCCCTAGGCCGCGTCCGGCCAGATCCCTAGGCTTGTCCGCATTCCATCAGCCGGGCCGGCCGACGATTGGAGCGTGCGCTGGGGGCATTCCGGGCGGGGGCGGCCGCGCCCCCGACCTGCTCGCGGTAAGCGAGACTCAGGAGTTCCTCATGCTTGTCAACGACGACATCGATGCTTTGTCCAGCGCTGTCAGCGGCCCGGTCGCGTTGCCGGACAGCCCCGAATTCGCGGCGGAGACGTTCGCCTTCAACGTCGCAACAGTGCACCGGCCCGAGGTCGTTCTGGGGGCCGCAGATGCCCGGGACGTCGTGGCCGCGGTTAAGTGGGCGGCCGAGCGCAGGCTTCCCGTGTCCGTCCAGTCCACCGGGCACGGCGCCGAATCGGCGATCGATGGCGGCCTGCTCATCAACACGCGCCGGCTGCAGGACCTGCAGATCGATCCGGATGAACGCACCGCGCGCGTCGGCGCCGGGGTGAAGTGGCGCACCCTCCTGGAGGCCAGCGTGCCGCACGGGCTCCTCGGATTGCACGGCTCCAGCACCGACGTCGGCGTCGTCGGCTACACGCTCGGCGGCGGGCTGCCCGTGCTCGGCCGCGCGCACGGCTTCGCGGCGGACCATGTCCGCAGCATGGAGATTGTCACGGCCGACGGCGAATTGCGGCGGATCGACGCCGACGCCGAGGCCGAGCTGTTTGCACTGATGCGCGGCGGCAAGGGCAACCTGGGGATCGTGACCGCCCTCGAGTTCAGTCTCTTTCCGTTCAGTGATTTCTACGGCGGCGGCATCATCTATCCCGGGGCGGATGCGGCCACCGTCCTGGCTGCCTTCCGTCACTGGCTGCCCACGCTGCCCGAAGATGCCTCACCCTCGATCTCGCTGCTGCGGCTTCCGGACATGGAC
>NZ_CAKKMM010001665.1:0-1039 GCF_918698205.1 Microbacterium sp. Bi128
CATTGATGTCGTCCGCGTTCTCTGGTGCTGCGCACTAGTGGTTGGTCGCCGCGAGTTCGCGCTCGACGGCTTCCGTGAGGCGCTCTTCGATGGCCGGAACGTTGATCTTCTGGATGATCTCGTTCAGGAACCCGCGGACCACCAGGCGGCGGGCCACCTCTTCCGGGATGCCACGGGCCATCAGGTAGAACAGGTGCTGATCATCGAATCGTCCGGTGGCGCTGGCGTGGCCGGCGCCGGCGATCAGGCCGGTCTCAATCTCAAGGTTCGGCACGGAATCGGCGCGGGCACCGTCGGTCAGGACCAGGTTGCGGTTGGCCTCGTAGGTGTCGGTGCCTTCTGCTTCCTTGCGGATCAGAACGTCACCGACCCACACGGTGTGCGCGTTGCGGCCCTGCAGGGCGCCCTTGTACAGGACGTTGGACTTGCAGTTGGCCACGGCGTGGTCTACGAACAGGCGCTGCTCGAGGTGCTGGCCGGCGTCGGCGAAGTACAGGCCGAACAGTTCCACTTCGGCGCCCGGGGCGGTGAAGCGTGCCGAAGGCGTGACCCGCACGAGGTCGCCGCCGAGGCTGACGACGATGTGCTTGAACTTCGCGTCGCGGCCGAGCTTCGCCTGCTGGGAGGAGGCGTGGACGGCGTCGTCGTTCCATTCCTGGAGCGAGATGACGGTAAGCTGCGCGCCCTCCTCAACGAGGATTTCGATGTTTTCCGAGACGACGGCGGTGCCCTGGTGGTCCAGGACGACGACCGACTTGGAGAACTTTTCCGCGACGATCACGACGTGCTGTGCGGAAGCTTCGGTGCCCTGGCCGGTCAGCAGCACGCTGACCTCGCCCTCCACCTCGACCTCGGACGGGACCGTGATGACAGTGGCCTCGGCGAAGTTCTCCCAGGCGTTCGCGGAGACGCGGTCCTCGGGGATGGCGGCGGAGCCGATCCGGCGGTCGTCACGGCCGACGGTCTCGACCCTGACGCTGTCCGGAGCGGTGACGCTCACGGCCGGCGCCGCACCGGTGAGGACCTCGGTGTGCAGGCC
>NZ_CAKKMM010001666.1:0-1037 GCF_918698205.1 Microbacterium sp. Bi128
AATCGGACCCGTGCAGCGCGGATCCCCGGCGCGCCCGTCCGAAACCGCAGCCCCTGTCCGAAAACGCCGCGAAAACGGGCCCGGCCGCCTGGCTAAACCTTGGTCCCCGCCACCACGGTGGCGGTGGACCGGAGCCGGATCGCGCCGTCGTGCTCGTAGCGGCCCAGCAGAGCGAACACATCCGAGCGGATCAGGGCCCGCGACTCCGCGTCCGCCTTGGCCAGGCCCATCGCCACGGTGGTCGCGATGTCGGTCATGAACTCCCAGTAGCTCTCCGGGGATTCGTGCACCAGGTCGGTGCTGACCTGGTGCTCGGCCACCTCGGCCAGCCCGGCCTCCTTGAACATGCGGGTCATGAAGCCGGTTGGTGCGCAGCGGAACAGCCCGGGAGTCCCGGCGGCCGGAATGGGAAGTTCCCGGTGCCGGGCAATCGTGCCCAGGATCAGGCTGGCCCAGGGGTTTGCGGCGGCGCGTCCCCAGACGACGGCGCCCACCCGGGCGCCCGGCCTGGCGGTGCGCGCCATCTCTGCCATGGCCGCGGACATCACCGGGAAGAACATCAAGCCGAAGTGGCTGTACACGGCGTCGAACGTGTTGTTGCGGAACGGCAGGGCGGCCGAATCGCACACTTGAAAGTCCAGGTTGTTCAGACGCCGGGCCGATGCCTTCTCCTCGGCCACCCGGAGCATTCCGGCCGAAATGTCAGTCAGGACCACACGGCCTTCCGGCACCTGCGCGGCCACGTTGAGGCCGGGCTCCCCCGTGCCTGCCGCGACGTCCAGCACCGCTGAGTCCGGGCGGAGCCGGAGCTCCTGGCGGAGGGCGTCGCCGAACGGGGCCTGCCAGCCGAGCAGTTCCGCGTCCCATTTCTTCCAGCCCGCCGAGAACTCATCCCAGAGCAAGCGCTGTTCCTCACGAACACGGTCGGCTGAGGCTAACATGGCGGATCCTTAGCTCGTCTGTACCTAGCCCTAGTCTGCTCTGGGATGCGGTCCGCGGCAATGAGTCGAAGGGCAGTAGGCTTAACGGCATGTCTC
>NZ_CAKKMM010001667.1:0-1037 GCF_918698205.1 Microbacterium sp. Bi128
CGCTGCAGCTGAAGTACGCTGCGCCGATGGACCTCGTCGCCTCCTCGACCTACGGCGCCTGGATCGTTGCCCCGAAGGCCCTGGCCGCATCCGCCAAGAATGACAAGTACTTCGAGGCCGGAATCGACGCGGGCTCCGGCCCCTACACCATCGACTCCTACAAGCCCGGCTCTAAGGTCGTGCTGAAGAAGTACGACGGCTACTGGAACAAAAAGGCTGCATCGCACGTCGACTTTGTCGACATCTCTATCACCCCGGATGCAGTCACGGCCCAGCAGATGCTGACCGCAGGTGAGGTGGACTATGCGACCAACATTCCCTTGGAAAACGTCAAGACCCTGGCCAGCGATCCGAAGTTCACGGTGAAAGACTTCAACTCACCGTTCAACTTCCTGGCCATGTTTAACACGAGCCGCGCACCACTCAACGACCCGGAGGTCCGCCGCGCGCTCAGCTACGCGATTCCGTACAAAGAGATCATTGACATCGGCGGGCAGGGCTACGGCACGCAGTCCCACGGCCCTGCTCCCAGCGGCATCTTCCCCTACAGCCAGGACGTCCCGCAGTACTCCCAGGACTTGGAAAAGGCCAAGCAACTATTGGCCTCAGCTGGTCATGCCGACGGCATGAACCTCAAACTCACCTACGCCTCCGAGAATCCCGCGGAAGCACGGTTCGTGCCGCTGATCAAGGACGCCTTCGCCAAAATCGGTGTGAAGCTGGACGTGAAAGCCGAACTTTTCAACCAGCAATGGGACAGCGCAAAGGCTGATCCTCAGAGCGCCCAGGACATCTTTGTACTTAACTACTGGCCGACTTACAGCGACGCCGGCAGCGACAATCTCACGACGCTGTTCCATTCCAGCGAAAAGCCATCCTTCAACCTGAGCTATTGGAAGTCCCCGGAGTACGACAATTTGGTTGACAAGGCGGCAACCTTGACGGGAACGGACAGGGACGCAGCCCAGGGCATTTATAAGGAAGCCATGGACCTCCTCTATAGGGAAGCACCTGCCGCATTCCTCTACGATGCGCGC
>NZ_CAKKMM010001668.1:0-1036 GCF_918698205.1 Microbacterium sp. Bi128
ACCTACGACCGCGAGCCGGTCCGGGCCAGGGTCCGCGAGCTGCTCAACCGCACCGACTGACCCGCGGAAGACACTTTCCGGGAACATGTGTGCCTTATCACATCTTTCGTAGTAGTATTCAGGATACTAACTGACCGTTCGATCAGTAATTCATGAGGCATCAGTTATCCACTTCGCACCCACCCGGGCAGTACCTCTGCCCCCAGCAACGGAGTTCCAATGACCGTAACTTCATCCGTAGATTCCGAGGCGGGTCCCAGCAGCAAACACGAGGAACGCAAGGTTCTCGCCGGGACACTGGTCGGCACCACCATCGAGTGGTACGACTTCTTTATTTTTGCCCAGCTGACAGCAACGCTGCTGTCGCCGCTGTTCCTGGCCCCGCTGAACGCCTCCAACCCTGGCCTGGCGCAGATCCTGTCCTTCGCCCTGATCGGCATCAGCTTCCTCTTCCGCCCGCTCGGCGCGATCGTCGCCGGCCACCTCGGCGACCGCCTCGGCCGCAAGGCCATGCTGGTCTTCACCCTGATCATGATGGGCGCCGCCACGGCCCTGATCGGCATGCTGCCCACCTATGCGCAGATCGGCGTCTGGGCCCCGATTCTGCTTATCCTCCTCCGTGTCATCCAGGGCTTCTCCGCCGGCGGTGAATGGGGCGGCGCCGCCCTGATGGCCGTGGAGCACGCTCCCAAGAGCAGGCGCGGCCTGTTCGGCGCCTACCCGCAGATCGGCGTTCCGGTCGGCATGATCCTCGCGACCGGCCTGCTGTACTTCCTCAACACGTCCATGTCCAAGGAAGACTTCGCATCCTGGGGCTGGCGTGTGCCGTTCCTGCTCTCCATCGTGCTGATCATCGTCGGCTACCTGATCCGCCGGGCGGTCGCCGAGAGCCCCGTCTTCAAGGAGATGCAGGACCGCAAGGAAGAAAGCAAGGCGCCCCTGGGCGAGCTGCTCCGCTAGCACAAGAAGGCTGTCCTCTATTCGACGATGATCTTCATCGGCAACAACGCTGCCGGCTATCTGCTGATTGCCTTCT
>NZ_CAKKMM010001669.1:0-1035 GCF_918698205.1 Microbacterium sp. Bi128
CAGCCCGTTGCCGTGATCGATCGTGATGACCGGCCGGTCCACCACCGTCCCGACAAAGCTCACCGTCCCGGCGGCGGGCGACTTGAGCGGGGCGTCATCGAAGGCCGCCTCAAGATCGACGCCGCGGTGACCGCTGAGCCACGGCTTGGCCGGGGGATCGAAGGCGCGGAGCACCGCCGGCCGCGGGCTCAGCGGCCAGCTCCAGGCAGACGCAGGGACCGGCCCCGCCCTCGGGGAGCCCCGGCCGGAGGAAACCGCAGCCCGGGCGGCGGCGTAGCCGGCGTCTGTAGCGTCGGCGTCGGCGGCGGAGACATGGGCAGCGGCGGAGACATCGGCGTCGGCGGTGATGGGGGGAGGTGCCAGGAACGTGGCCAGGAACAATGCCGCCAGGAGCACGGCCCGCAGGCCAAGTGGGAGCTTCATGGCCCCAGCCTGTCAAGGCAGCACCCCGGGCGGAATCTCCCGCCATGGCTATGTGGATAAGGTGCCCGCCGGCCCCGCCAAAGCCCCCGAACCCCGCACCGCTGCCGTGGCAAAACCGTCCTCCTGGGCGGGGTCGCTGTAGTACACTTGGTGGAGCAGTTTGCTGTGCCCTCACGCTTGTAAGTCGCGATATTCGTGATTGCCGAAGCCGGCACGCCTCATTCAGGGGTGCGGGGGAGCAGCAGCTGACTACGCGTATCCAGCCCTCCTCAAAAGAAGCCTGAAACTTCTGATGCGGAGGACTGCGCCTCCTGCGGTCCGTTCCACATGGCATGTCCATATGGCGCGGATGGGAAGCGCGGTGGATGCCAGGAGCAACGCCCGCCCCGGGCGAATGCTAAACAACCGTCAACTATTGGCAGGGTAAGAGGGCCATGGGCTCTCTCATGAATGACCTGCCGGAAGGAGCGTCGGCATGCCCGTCGTAACTATGCGCCAGCTGCTTGACAGCGGCGTCCACTTTGGACACCAGACCCGCCGTTGGAACCCGAAGATGAAGCGCTTCATCTTCACGGAGCGCAACGGTATCTACATCATTGACCTGCAGCAGTC
>NZ_CAKKMM010001670.1:0-1035 GCF_918698205.1 Microbacterium sp. Bi128
GTCCGCGGCTGCAGCAGCCGGATGCCGGCCGCCAGCCCAAACGCGGTGACGGCCGTGAAACACGCCGAGGCGGCGCCGATCTGGAACTGCACGTCGATGAGTCCGGCGACGGCGGCAGCGAAGGACAGCAACGTCAGGACGGCAAGAGTTGCCAGGCTTCCGGCGGGTATCTGTCCCCGCCCGGCACCGCGTGCAAGGGCGGGCGGCAGCACGCCGTCGGCCGCCAGGGCGGCCCCGAGCCGGCTGGCCCCGGCCACGAAGGTGTTGATGGGGCCGAACGTCAAAACCGCCGCCGCAACCGCGGTGAGCGGGGCCGCCAATGAGCCCAGCCCTTTCTCCAGCAACGCCGCGACGGGCACCGCCGTAGCGGGCAGTTCCGGGCCGAGGACGGCCACCGAGGCGGCGACAACGCCAATGTAGACCGCGCCCACCACAATCAGCGTGAGCCACGTGGCCCGCCGGAGATCGCGCCCGGGGTTCCGGAACTCACCGGCCAGGTGCGAGACGGCTTCCCAGCCGGCGAAGCAGAAGAACAGCAGGCTCGCGGCACCGCCGACCGCCCAGTAGCCGTGGGGGGCGAAGGGCTGGAAATTTTCCGCTTTGGTGTGCGGTACCGCGAGCACGACGGCGAGCGCGAGCAGTGCCACCAGCAGCACCATGAGCGCCAGTTGCATGCGGCTGGAAACCCTGATGCCGACGGCGTTGCTCGCGAAGGCGGCCAGCAGGATCACCGCCGCCGCGAGGATTGCGGTGTCCCGGCCGCCGCCGACGGCGTGGGCGATGTAGTTGCCGCCGATCACGGCCGTTGCCGGGGCGCCGAAGGGGATCGAAAAGTAGAAGAGGTACCCGGCCACCACCGAGGCGCGGCGACCAAAGGCACGCTTGACGAAGTGGGCGATCCCTCCGGCGTCGGGCTGCTGGCGGCTCATTTCGGCGAAGCTGAAGGCAACGGGAATGCAGAACACCAGGAGGACGGCCCAGGCCAGGAGCGACGCCGGGCCTGCCTCCTCGGCTGCGATGGCGGGAAGCACCAGG
>NZ_CAKKMM010001671.1:0-1033 GCF_918698205.1 Microbacterium sp. Bi128
TGCTGATTCTGTGCCCGCTGGCACTGAGCGGTCTTCCCAGGTCCGGGCACGGGACCGCGCCGCGCTGCGCACCATCAAGGAACTCGCAGAGAAGGAAGGCCAGCTGGCCGGCGGAGGGCCGCCCACGCGACGCCAGTTGAGGCTTTTGGAGCTGGCGACCGAAACGGCCCCGGCCACCCAGGCCAACACCATTGTCCCGGTGTCGCCGCGGACCCGGGCCACCCCGGTGGTTCCCCCGGCCCCGAAGGATGCCGCCTCCAAGGACGCCGCCCCGAAGGGCGCCGCCGCGAAGGACGCTGCTCCGGCTGGGGCGGCCGCCCCGGCGCCCAAGGCTCCCGCGGCCGACGGCGCCGGACCGGGCGGGGCGACGCCCGAGGGCATGACCGTGGAGCAGGCGCTGGCCGCCCGCGAACTCCTCGCGGAGCAGGCCAAGAACCAAGTGGCCAAGATGGAACACATTGCGGCCACGGATCCGGATGCCGTTGATCCGGCCGTCCTGGCCGAGCAGATCGCCCTCGCCGAGCGTGCCGCGATCCTGAACCGCCGCGCCGCCGCCAAGCAGAAGCTTGCCGAACAAAACAGTCAGCCGGCGGCGCCCCGCAACGATCCGACCACGGCCAACAACCTGGCCATGGTCACACCCTTGGAATTCGAGAAGGTTCCCGGCGTGGAGCGGCCCGTCATGAAGCGCCCTGCCACGTCGTACGTTCCGGTTGTCACCAACCCGGGTCCGCGCGTGGACGCGCCACGGAAACCCGGCCTGCGGCGGCCGGGCATCTCCCGCCAGAAGGCCGCAGGTCCCGCGACGGGTTCTGCCGCTGGCAGGGCCGGCGTCCTGGCCCGCGCGGAGGCAGCCGCAAAAGCCGGAAGGGCTAGGCCTGCAAACGCGGCAAACGCTGCAAACGCGGCAAACGCTGCAAACGCGGCGGGGGAGGCCGAGGAAAGACTCGTGGGCGGGGAACCCGTGGCCGCGAATGCCGCCTACGGGCTCGAACCCCTGGATGCCGCTACCGCCGGACTCGGCCGGGCGCGC
>NZ_CAKKMM010001672.1:0-1033 GCF_918698205.1 Microbacterium sp. Bi128
CCCACAAGGTCGGCGGTCCGATCGGTGTGGGCGCGGCGGTCGTGTCCCGCCACGCGCGGATGACGCCGTTGGTCCACGGCGGCGGGCAGCAGCGCGGGCTCCGCGCCGGGACACAGGACGCCGCGGGGGCGGCGGCGTTCGCGGCGGCGGCCGTGGCGTCCGAGGCGGAGCGCGCGCGCGAGTCGGCCCGGCTGCGGGCCCTGCGTGAACGGATGGTCCGCGGCATCCTGCATGCGGTTCCGGCCGCGCGCCTGTTGGGCGACCCGGCCGACCGCCTGCCGGGCAACGCCCATGTGCTGTTCCCGGGGGCGGCGGGCGAGACGCTGCTGTTCCTGCTCGACATGGCGGGCATCTCCGTCTCGACGGGGTCGGCGTGCCAAGCCGGTGTCGCCGAACCGTCGCACGTGGTGCTCGCTCTGGGCTTCGACGACCGCGCCGCGCGATCGGTGCTGCGCCTGACGCTCGGACGCACCTCCAGCGACGCCGATGTCGACGCGCTGCTGGCGGCGCTTCCGTCCGCGTACGAGCGGGCCGTGGCATCCGGCGCCCGTTCAGCGGGTGGTTCGTAGACTGGGACGATGCGAGTTCTTGCGGCGATGAGCGGTGGCGTGGACTCCGCGGTGGCTGCGGCCCGCGCGGTGGAGGCGGGGCACGACGTCGTCGGTGTGCACCTCGCGCTCTCGCGCGCCGGCGGGACGCTGCGTGCCGGTAGTCGCGGCTGCTGCACGATCGAGGACGCCATGGACGCCCGGCGCGCGTCGGACAAGCTCGGCATCCCGTTCTACGTGTGGGACTTCTCGGAGCGGTTCCGCGACGACGTCATCGACGACTTCGTGTCGGAGTACCGCGCCGGCCGCACCCCGAACCCGTGCATGCGCTGCAACGAGAAGATCAAGTTCGCCGCGCTCCTGGAGCGCGCGCTCGAGCTCGGCTTCGACGCCGTGTGCACCGGGCACTACGCTACCCTCGTCGACACTCCCCGGGGGCGCGAGCTGCACCGGGCCTCGGATGCCGCGAAGGACCAGTCCTACGT
>NZ_CAKKMM010001673.1:0-1033 GCF_918698205.1 Microbacterium sp. Bi128
CCGCAGCATCCCGTTCGTTGCCGGGGCCTACACGGACGTGCGCGACTCGGCCCGGGCGCGCGGACTCGAACGCAACCCGCGGGCCCTTGTGTTGCCCGTCTTCATCAGCACGGTGGCCTTCGCCCGGCAGACCGGCGAGGCCCTCGCAGCCCGTGGGCTGGGTGAGCCGGAGGACCCGGAAGACTAGGCCCGGATGGCCGGGCCGCGGTTCCGCTGCCAACCCAGTGGACATGCCCTCCCCTGGCCGCAGCCAGTGGACCTGCCCTCACGTCGCTGCGGTGGCGTTCGCAGGTGACCCGGTGCCGCCGGTGATGTTCAGCGGTTTGATGCTGACGAAGGCGTCCCAGGTTCCGGTCTTCTTCATGTGTCGGCTGAGGGGTCCCAGCTTCCAGAGTTCGCCGAGCGGCATGCCGAGTTTGGCCAAGAGCTGTTGGTGCATCATGCCGTGGTCGTTGGGCGCCGATAACAGAAAGGGGCTTTCGGGAATGACGGGCAGGCATTCGAGGGCGAAGTTGTCGGCGGCAATCAGCGCGAGGCGGTGGTCCCAGGCCCAGGCGACGAATTCCTGTGATTGGGCGATGCCGGTGGCGCGGCGGCTCTCCCGGGTCTGTTGCTTGTCCGCCATGGTCAGGGCCAGGAACCATTCACACCATCCGGTGTGGAGCATGAGGATGTCGCCCGGCTGGATGGTGAGGGATTGGGCCTGGATGGCTGCCTGGATCAGGTCAAGCCCGAGGGGCTCACCTGCTGTGTGGTCAATGGGAGTGCCTTCGCCGGTGCGGTAGCCGTCGAGGTCGACGAGCACTCCCCTGCCGACGATGGGTTTGTCAGCCCATTCCTGGATGCCGAGGTCCGGGGTGCCTTCCGTAATCCGGTCATCGCGGGTGCCGTTGTAGAAGCCGATGTCGTCTGCCCGGCGGTGCCGGAGCCCGTCGACCTGCGTGGATCCCTGGAGGTAATACCCGTCCAGGTAGTCGTCCCGGTGGGCCGGGTGGGAGGAGTAGATGGTGTGACGAGGGGCGCTGCGCTTGAG
>NZ_CAKKMM010001674.1:0-1032 GCF_918698205.1 Microbacterium sp. Bi128
CTCGCGTCCCGGAGTCACGCCGTGGTCGAGGTCGGCGAAGCCGCCGTCCTGCGCGACGCCGGCAGCTTCAATGGAACATTCCTCAACGGGGAACGCGTCCACGGTGACGCCCTGCTCTCAATCGGTGACCTCATCGGTATCGGATCGAGCACTTTACTCTGGGACGGCGCCACCGCGGCCATGCCGCCACCGCAACGTCCCGCGTTCAGCGCCCGGCACCTGGAGGTCACCACCAAGACTGGCGCCCACCTGATGGACGATGTGTCCATCACCGTCCCGGCCGGGACGCTCGTGGCGGTCATAGGGCCTTCCGGCGCTGGCAAATCCACCCTCCTGGGCGCCCTTACCGGGCTGCGCCCGGCCACTCGCGGGCACGTCAGCTGGAACGGGCGGGACCTCTACGCCGAGTACGCCCAGCTCCGGTTCCTGGTGGGCCTGGTTCCCCAGGAGGACATCCTCCACCGGCAACTCACTGTCCGCCGCGCGCTCCATTTCGCCGCTCAGTTGCGCCTGCCCCCAGACACTAGCTCCGCAGAGCGCGACGAACGGGTCAATCAAGTCGTCTCCGAGGTCGATCTGACGAACCAAATCGACCAGCGCATCGATTCCCTCTCCGGTGGGCAACGAAAGCGGACCTCGATCGCCCTCGAGCTGCTCACAGCGCCCCAGCTGCTCTTTTTGGACGAGCCTACCTCCGGGCTCGACCCCGGCCTGGACAAGCAGGTCATGGGCAGCTTGCGCTCACTCGCCGACGCCGGCCGCGTCGTGCTGGTGGTCACCCACAGCGTCCTGGCCCTGGACGAATGCGACCGTGTGCTGGTCCTCGCCCGCGGCGGACGCGTGGCGTTCTTTGGACCACCGGCCGAAGTACTCCCATTCTTCGGTGTGGACAACTACCCTGCGGCGTTTGCGGCACTCGAGGACCCGACGTGGGTGGGCAAATACGCCCAATCGCCTGCTCGTGACGCGTACATAGGAAGGACCGCTTCAGCCAACGTGCCCGTACCTGTGGGCGACGCGCCCCCTCCGCCC
>NZ_CAKKMM010001675.1:0-1032 GCF_918698205.1 Microbacterium sp. Bi128
CCAATCAGCACGCCGATGAACACGAGGGAAAGACCGACGGTGAACCAACCGCCATGCCCAAAAACCATCATCACAACGCCCGCCAGGGACAGGCCCTTCGCCGCGACGTCCAGATACAACGGGCCCCTCTGGTTCTCCATGCAACTAGGGTAGACCCGTCACACTCCACCAGCGCCGCCCGGCTATAGAGGCTTTGCGACGCCGCCAATTAGGCCCTCCTCGAGCCGGACGGGAACCCGTAGCGGACGGCGGAGTAGGACCGGCGCGCCACCGGCCTGAGCGGTGAGCGCCTGAAGGGTGTGCTTTGCCCATGAAGCGGAAATGTTGGGGTCGCGTCCCGCAAAAATGGGCCCGCACGCGTATGGCGTGCGGGGCCGTCCAGGTTTCAATGAGCACAACAGGAGCGAGCGATGCGCTGCCTGCACTCCAAAACGTCCGCTGGAACCGACTCCCTGCGCAGTCGTCATCAAGCCAAGAGCCGCCGAGAGCGCACAAAGCGGCCCTGCACGATTTGCCGTGCAAGGCCCGCTTTAGTGGTAGCTATTTGGAAGACTTCCAACAAGACGATGCGTTTCTTACAAATAGGGTGCCATTCTTCCAACTACTAGGTCGACATCTCACAAAAGACTAGAAGTCCCAGTCGTCATCCTCAGTGTTGACAGCCTTGCCAATCACGTACGAAGAACCGGACCCACTAAAGAAGTCGTGGTTCTCGTCCGCGTTCGGCGACAGGGCCGACAGGATCGCCGGGTTCACGTCGGTGACGGAGGCCGGGAACATGGCCTCGTAGCCCAGGTTCATCAGGGCCTTGTTGGCGTTGTAGTGCAGGAACTTCTTGACGTCCTCGGCCAGGCCGACGGAGTCGTAGAGGTCGTGCGTGTACTGGACCTCGTTCTCGTACAGCTCGAAGAGCAGCTCGAAGGTGTAGTCCTTGATTTCCTGCCGGCGCTCCTCGGAGACCTTCTCCAGGCCCTTCTGGAACTTGTAGCCGATGTAGTAACCGTGCACGGCCTCGTCGCGGATGATCAGGCG
>NZ_CAKKMM010001676.1:0-1031 GCF_918698205.1 Microbacterium sp. Bi128
CGGTGGACTTGGGCCGCGCCCTCGGCGCGTTTATGCGCGAACTGGCGGCGTCCGACGTCGGGCCGGCCACCGAGCGGTGCAAGGCCAGCGGACTGGACGATTACGCCGCGAACAACCTGATCCAGTACCTCGCCGAACAACGGCTCGCCACCGAGGTGGTCCCCAGCGACACGACCCTCGTGGTGGAACGCTTCCACGACGAGCTCGGCGACTGGCGCGTGGTGCTGCACAGCCCCTTCGGCATGCCCGTGCACGCACCGTGGGCCCTGGCCGTGGGCCAGCGCCTGCAGCAGCGCTACGGGATGGACGGCTCGGCCATGGCCGCCGACGACGGCATCGTGCTGCGCGTGCCCATGATGGAGGATGAGCCGCCGGGCGCCGAGTTGTTTCTGTTCGACCCGGAGGAAATCGAGCAGATCGTGACGGCGGAGGTCGGCGGGAGCGCCCTGTTCGCCTCCCGGTTCCGCGAGTGCGCGGCCCGCGCGTTGCTCCTGCCCCGGCAGAATCCCGGCAAGCGGCAACCCTTGTGGCAGCAGCGGCAGCGTTCTGCGCAGCTGCTGGATGTTGCCCGGAAGTACCCGACGTTCCCGATTGTCCTCGAGACGGTCCGCGAGTGCCTGCAGGATGTCTACGACCTTCCGGCGCTGAAGGACATCGCCGCGTCCGTCGAGCGCCGCGAGCTCAGGATCGTCCAGACCACCACCCAGCAGCCCTCCCCGTTCGCGAAGTCCTTGCTCTTTGGCTACGTGGCCCAGTTCCTCTACGAAGGCGACTCCCCGCTGGCGGAGCGCCGGGCCGCCGCCCTGGCCCTCGATTCCACCCTGCTCAACGAGCTCATGGGCCGCGTTGAGCTGCGCGAACTGCTGGATGCGAAGGTCATCGAGGCCACCGAGCGCGAACTGCAGCGGCTGGCCCGCGACCGACAGGTGCGCGGGCTGGAGGGCGTCGCGGACCTCCTGCGCCTCCTCGGTCCGCTCTCGCCGGACGAGGTCGCCGCCCGACTGGAGCCGGTGGCGGCCCCAGCCCAGGGA
>NZ_CAKKMM010001677.1:0-1031 GCF_918698205.1 Microbacterium sp. Bi128
GCCCCGTGCGCTTTGACCGGCATTCGCGTAAACGACTAGACTAAACAGGCGCGTACTACGTGCGCGCATCTACAATCCACAAAATCAGGATGACCCGGCGGAACGCTTGCTGTGACGCCGTGCTCTTGGCCTGCATTCCATAATGCTGGCGAAGCGGTTTGCCTGACCGACTCACTATCCACAACGGAGCCCCTACTACATGACCATCACCTCCACCGAGAAGCCCGGTACCCCCGTAGTCGCCATTAACGACATCGGTACCGCTGAGGACTTCCTCGCAGCTGTCGACGCCACCATCAAGTACATCAACAACGGAGACCTCGTCGAAGGTACCGTCGTCAAGGTAGACCGCGACGAAGTCCTGCTCGACATCGGTTACAAGACCGAAGGTGTCATTCCCTCCCGCGAGCTTTCCATCAAGCACGACGTTGACCCCGGAGACGTCGTCTCCGTTGGCGATCAGGTCGAAGCCCTGGTGCTCACCAAGGAAGACAAAGAAGGCCGCCTGATCCTCTCCAAGAAGCGTGCTCAGTACGAGCGTGCCTGGGGCGACATCGAGAAGGTCAAGGAAGAAGACGGTGTTGTCACCGGTACCGTCATCGAGGTTGTCAAGGGTGGTCTTATCCTCGACATCGGTCTGCGCGGCTTCCTGCCCGCATCCCTCGTCGAGATGCGCCGTGTGCGCGACCTCGCTCCGTACATCGGTCAGCAGATCGAAGCCAAGATCATCGAGCTGGACAAGAACCGCAACAACGTTGTGCTGTCCCGCCGTGCATGGCTCGAGCAGACCCAGTCCGAGGTCCGCTCCACGTTCCTCAACAAGCTGGAAAAGGGCCAGGTCCGTCCCGGCGTCGTTTCCTCCATCGTCAACTTCGGTGCCTTCGTGGACCTGGGCGGCGTAGACGGCCTGGTTCACGTTTCCGAGCTGTCCTGGAAGCACATCGACCACCCGTCCGAGGTTGTCGAAGTTGGCCAGGAAGTCACCGTCGAGGTTCTCGAGGTCGACCTGGACCGCGAGCGCGTCTCCCTGT
>NZ_CAKKMM010001678.1:0-1030 GCF_918698205.1 Microbacterium sp. Bi128
ACACTACACCGCTGCAGAGACGGGCGTCGACTCCCATGACGTCGCGCTGGTCCTCGGCTCGGGCTGGGGCGACGCCGCCGAGCTCATCGGCGAGACGACCGCCACCTTGTCCGCCGCCGAAATCCCCGGCTTCTCCGCACCGTCCGTGGTGGGGCACGTGGGCACCATCCGCTCGGTCCTGACCAAAGAGGGCAAGCGCGCCCTGGTACTGGGCGCACGCACGCACTACTACGAGGGCAAGGGCGTCCGAGCCGTGGTGCACGGGGTGCGCACCGCCGCCGCGGCCGGCTGCAAGACCCTCGTGCTGACCAACGGCTGCGGCGGGCTTAACGAGAACTGGACGCCCGGCACGCCGGTGCTCATCAGCGACCACATCAACCTCACCGCCACCTCTCCGTTGGAAGGGGCAACGTTCGTGGACCTGACGGACCTGTACTCCTCCCGGATCCGCGGGCTGGCCCGCGAGGTGGACCCGTCGCTGGACGAGGGCGTCTACGCCCAGTTCACCGGCCCGCACTATGAGACGCCCGCCGAGGTGCAGTACGCCAAGCGGATCGGCGCCGACCTGGTGGGCATGTCCACGGCGCTTGAGGCGATCGCCGGCCGTCACGCCGGCATGGAGGTCTTCGGCATCTCGCTGGTGACCAACCTCGCCGCCGGGATCAGCCCCGTGCCGCTCAGCCACGGGGAAGTCCTCGAGGCCGGCGAGGCCGCCGGCCCGCGGATTTCCAAGCTGCTGGCAGACATCATCGCCAAGCTCTGATCCTGGTTCTGGGCTGGGCCCCGCGACAGGTCCTGGGCCACCCGGCTGCGGCTATTCCGCGGCCAGGTAGTCCAGGACCTTTGCTTTATCCGCCGGGAACCGCCGCTCCATCGAGTCCGCGATCCCGGCGATGCTCTGGCGGGCCAGCGCCTGCCGCCAGGCGAGTTCGGCCTGGCGCATGGTCTGGGAAATCAGGCACGTCCGCGCGAAGTTCTCCTGCCGGTCCGGTTCCGGAACATTTCCGAGGATCGCCTCGCACCGGCAAGC
>NZ_CAKKMM010001679.1:0-1028 GCF_918698205.1 Microbacterium sp. Bi128
GACCACCACCCTCGGCGAGGGCCGTTCCATCCTGGCCGGCATGCCCCAGCACCAGAGCACCTGGATGAGCCACGGCGACTCCGTCCACGAAGCCCCCGAGGGCTTTGAGGTCCTGGCGACGACGGCGGGCGCCGACGTCGCGGCCTTCGCCAATGAGGACAAGCGCCTCTACGGCGTCCAGTGGCACCCCGAAGTCAAGCACTCCGCCTACGGCCAGCAGGTCCTGGAAAACTTCCTCTTCAAGGGCGCCGGGCTGGAACCGAACTGGACCACCGGCAACATTCTGGAAGAGCAGGTCCAGCGGATCCGTGACCAGATCGGCGACGCCAGGGTCATCTGCGGCCTCTCCGGCGGCGTCGACTCGGCTGTGGCCGCCGCCCTGGTACAGCGCGCCGTCGGCGACCAGCTGACCTGCGTCTTCGTGGACCACGGGCTGTTGCGCGAGGGCGAAGCCGAACAGGTCGAACGCGACTTCGTGGCCGCCACCGGCGTCAAGCTCTACGTCGCCAACGAGCAGGAGCGCTTCCTAAGCGCCCTTGCCGGCGTCAGCGATCCCGAGACCAAACGCAAGATCATCGGCCGCGAATTCATCCGCGCCTTCGAGGAAGCCGAACTGGCGATCATTGCCGAGGCAGCGGCGCACGGGGAGAAGATCAAGTTCCTCGTCCAGGGCACCCTGTACCCCGACGTCGTCGAATCCGGCGGCGGCGAGGGTGCGGCCAACATCAAGAGCCACCACAACGTGGGCGGGCTCCCCGAGGACCTGCAGTTTGAACTGGTTGAACCACTGCGCGCCCTGTTCAAGGACGAGGTCCGCGCGGTCGGTGCCCAGCTCGGCCTGCCGCAGGAAATCGTCGGACGCCAGCCGTTCCCCGGCCCGGGCCTCGGCATCCGGATTGTTGGCGATGTCACCAAGGAACGCCTGGACCTGCTCCGCAAGGCCGACGCGATCGCCCGCGCCGAGCTGACCGCGGCCGGACTGGATGACGAAGTGTGGCAGATGCCCGTGGTGCTGCTGGCGGACGTCC
>NZ_CAKKMM010001680.1:0-1026 GCF_918698205.1 Microbacterium sp. Bi128
AACTGGACCTGTCCCGGACCCCGGCGGCAAACGCCGGCACTACCAGCAAGCTGGTGAACGCGTAATGGCTGACCGCAAGTTCGGATTCCGCACCCGCGCGCTGCACGCCGGCGGCACCCCCGACGCCGAGCACGGCGCCCGCGCCGTGCCGATCTACCAGACCACCTCCTTCGTGTTCAAGGACACCCAGGACGCCGCGAACCTCTTCGCGCTGCAGAAATACGGCAACATCTATTCCCGGATCGGCAACCCCACCGTGGCCGCGTTCGAGGAGCGCATCGCCTCCCTGGAGGGCGGAATCGGCGCGGTGGCGACGTCGTCGGGGATGGCGGCGGAGTTCATCACCTTTGCCGCGCTGACCCAGGCCGGGGACCACATCGTGGCCGCCTCCCAGCTCTACGGCGGCACGGTGACCCAGCTGGACGTCACGCTGCGCCGCTTCGGCGTGGACACCACATTCGTCGCCGGCACCGACCCGGCGGACTACGCCGCCGCAGTGCGCGGGAACACCAAGGCGATCTTCGTGGAGGTGGTGGCCAACCCGTCCTCGGAGGTCCAGGACCTTGCGGCCCTCGCCAAAGTGGCGCACGACGCCGGCGTCCCGCTCGTCGTCGACGCCACCTTGAGCACGCCCTATCTCGTGCGGCCGATCGAGCACGGGGCGGACATCGTGATCCACTCCGCCACCAAGTTCCTCGGCGGCCACGGCACCACCCTCGGCGGCGTGATCGTCGAAAGCGGCCGCTTCGACTGGGGCAACGGCAACTTCCCGACCATGACCGAGCCCGTGGCCTCCTACGGCAACGTCTCCTGGTGGGGGAACTTCGGCGAGTACGGGTTCCTCACCAAGCTGCGCTGCGAACAGCTGCGCGACATCGGACCCGCACTGTCCCCACAGTCGGCGTTCCAGCTGCTGCAGGGCGTGGAGACGCTCCCCCAGCGCCTCGACGAGCACCTGAAGAACGCCCAGGCCGTGGCCGAATGGCTGCTGGAGCGCCCCGAAGTGGAGGCCGTGCTCTACCCGGG
>NZ_CAKKMM010001681.1:0-1025 GCF_918698205.1 Microbacterium sp. Bi128
CAGCTGATGCTCGGCACCGCTCCCCGTCAGGAACGGGGCATTTTGTGCAGACACTGTCTGCACAATCGTTCTGCTCAACTGTTCTGCCGGCCTGGCAAAGGTAACTGAGCCTGTCACTACCGGAGTCTGTGAGTCCGTCCTGCGGCCGATAGCGAATACTACGCCATGGACGGGCTGATCGTTACTGGTAATTACGCAGCCTCTCCCCTGCCACGCATTGCTCGACGAAAGGTCCATTATCGGCATTGCACGAACGCCATTGAATCCGTCAACGCCCCCTACCGGCGCGCGATCCGGGCCAGGGGCCATTTCCCCATCGAGCAGGCGGCCTTGAAGTGCCTGTATCTGGCGACCAGGGCGCTGGACCCGAAGGGCAAAGGCAGGGCACGATGGGCCACACGGTGGAAGCCGGCACTGAACGCCTTTGCCATCTTCTTCGAAGGAAGAATCAATTGAATGCCAACCGCGGATCCACCGTTAAACGGACACTCCCGGCGTCCCCACTTTTAGGGCTTGTTGCTGTTGGGCAGGTCCCGTTCCACTGTTACTCCGTAGGGAACGTCAGCGCTGAGGTTCACTGTGTAATTGTCAGGTCCGTGGCGGGTGACGAGAATGCCCTGCCATCCTTCAGTCATCGAGTGGTCACGGGCCATCTCTACAGCCGTGTTGATACTGTCTGCGATTTCCGTCGGGGATAGGCCTGTGATGTGGAAGTAGCGGTCGGCCTCGATCGTGGTGATCATTGGACTCCTGATTTGCTCTTTATATCGTCTTTGATTTGATGCTCATGATGTGGGCACGTAGCGAATCGGCTCTTGGGGACGAAGAAATGGTTTTCAGTGATGGCCGACTCGCCCGATCGGATTGCTCGTGACCGGGGGTTTGCCCCCGAACTTGCACTGCATCCCGGGTTGCGGTTCGCGGCCCGGGATGCAGTGGGTTGTCACTCGGAACGGTACGGACTTTGGAGAGCACCCCACCGTGACAAGGGAACGGTGGCAAATGAAGCTGACAAGGTCCCGCTT
>NZ_CAKKMM010001682.1:0-1025 GCF_918698205.1 Microbacterium sp. Bi128
ATGTCCACCGCCGGGAAAAACCCCTACGACAGAGACCTCACGGACCTGATCGGAGAGCTTTCGACCCGCAGCGAGGAGTTCCGCACCCGGTGGGCGAGGCACGACGTGAAGTACCACCGCACCGGCCGCAAACGGCTCCACCACCCGATCGTGGGGGACCTGGACCTGAGCTTCGAAGCACTGGAACTGCCCGCGGACCCAGGATTGCGCATCAACGTCTACACGGCAGATCCCGGGACACCCTCCGAGGACGCCCTGAAAGTCCTCGCCAGCTGGGCCGCCACCCAGCGCGAAACGGCAGCGGCCGCAGTCAGGGAGAAGGAATGACCGACCGTTCCTCCACCGTGCTCATTGTTGGCGCCACCAGGTCAATGCCCGGGTCCGGTGACGATCTTCTTTCGTTCGGATTCGTGCGCGCCGCCCTTCTTCGACAGCGTTGAGCACGCCTCCTCGATATCCCGGGCGAGCGTGTCGACGTGCTCGCGGCTCATCGTTTCCTTGACCAGCGCACGCATGATCGTCACGTCCTGGGCGTTCGGCGGCAGTGTGTAGGCCGGCACCATCCAGCCGCGTTCGGCCGAGAGCTGCCAGGCAATGTCGAACTCGTCGTAACCGGGGTCGCCGGCGAGCCGGAACGCAACCAGGGGAAGCTGCTCCTCGTCGGGGCCGATGATCTCGAACCGGCCCATGGCCTCCAACTTCTCGGCGAGGGCGCGGGCGTTGGTCTGCATGTTCTGCATGATGTAGGTGTAGCCGGCGCGGCCATAGCGCACGAAGTCGTAGTACTGGGCGAGAACCATCGACGAGCCGGTGGAGAAGTTCAGGGTGAACGTCGAGTCGGTCTTGCCGAGGTAGTTCTCCTCAAAAACAAGGTCCTTGGCCAGGTCGGCCTTCTCCCGGAAGATCAGCCAGCCGATGCCGGGATAGACCAGTCCGAACTTGTGCCCGGAGACATTGATCGAGCGGACCTGCTCGAGCCGGAAGTCCCACTCGGAGTCCGGGTACAGGAAGGGCCAGACAAACCC
>NZ_CAKKMM010001683.1:0-1023 GCF_918698205.1 Microbacterium sp. Bi128
GCCCGGCAGGACGCCCGGCCGCTGGCCCGGACGCTCGGCAGCCGTCCGAAGGTCAATCCCGACAACCAATGGGCCATGTTCGTCCGGAACCACGATGAACTCACCCTGGACAAGCTCAGCGATGCCGAACGCGAGGAGGTCTTCGCGGCCTTCGGTCCGGATCCCGACATGCAGATGTACGGCCGCGGACTGCGGCGGCGGCTGCCCACCATGCTCGGCGGCGACCCGGCCAGGATCCGCATGGTGTACTCCCTGATGTTCTCGCTGCCGGGCACCCCGGTGCTCTTCTACGGCGAAGAGATCGGGATGGGCGAAGATCTGCGCGCGAAGGGCCGCTCGGCCGTCCGCTCCCCCATGCAGTGGGACCACACCGAAAATGGCGGCTTCTCGACCGCCCCGCCGGGGGACCTCGTCGCCCAGCCCGTGGACGGACCGTACGGGCCCGCGCGCATCAACGCCGCGGCCGCGAAACGGGATCCCGATTCGCTGTGGAACTTCATCGCGACACTGATCCAGCGGTACCGGGAATGTCCCGAGCTCGGCTGGGGCAGGTTTGCCCTCATCAAGCAGGCCTCACCGGCGGTGTTGCTGCACCGCTGCACATGGGACGGCTCTACAGTGGTGGTCGCCCACAATTTTGGCGCCGAACCGGCGTCTGTGACGGCCTCGGTGGTCCCGCCGAAAGGCGAGGAAGGCGGCCCGGAGGGTCCGGACGGGAAGGGCGCGGCGGGGCGGTCCTACGCCGGGGCCGTGCTCCGGGACCTGCTCGGCGGCGAGGACATCCCGCTCTCCGACGACGGCGCCTTCGAAGTCCCGCTGGACCGCTACGGGTACCGGTGGTTCCGGGTCGAGCGCCCGGGCGAACGCCAGCTCCCCTGAGGGCGCCCGCAGCCCTGATGGTGGCCGGTATCCCCCGCGCCCCCGAAATCTAACCGGCCCCTTACCGTGCCGAAACGCGGACGCAACATTGGCGCAGGAGACTGGAAGTGCCGGCAAGAGCAGGCACCGACTCCAGTCCAGGAG
>NZ_CAKKMM010001684.1:0-1021 GCF_918698205.1 Microbacterium sp. Bi128
GTCCGCGGCGATCAGCACCGGGATCGCGGCGGCCCGCAGCCGGCGGCGGACCTCGGCGAGCCCGGCGATGTCCGGCACGGGCTGTTCGGCGTATTCCAGCCCGACGCCGGCGAGCCGGGTCAGCGCCTCGACCGCGGACGGGACGTCCCAGCCGCCGTTCGCGTCCACCCGGATCGCCGCGTCCGGGAGTGCCTCGCGGACCGCGGCTACCCGTGCGGCGTCGTCATCCAGGCTCTGCCCGGGCTCGGCCACCTTGATCTTGACGGCGTCCACCCGGCCGAAGCGTGCCAGGATCTCCTGGACCCGGTCCGCGGTGACGGCGGGGACCGTGGCGTTGACGGGGATGCTGGTGCGCAGCGGCTCGGGAAATCCCTGCCAGCCGGCCTCGATCGCGGCGAAGACGTCCTTCGGCTGGAAGTGGATGTCCGCGATCACCGGGATCTGGGACTTCTTGGCGATGATCGGCAGCGCCTCGGCGTCATCGGCCGACGGGCAGGCGACGCGCACGATGTTGCAGCCGGAGGCCGTGAGTTCCGCGATCTGCTGCAAGGTGGCGTTGATGTCGGTCTTCGGCGTCGTGGTCATGGACTGGACGCTGATGGGCGAATCGGAGCCGACGCCGACTGATCCCACCTTGATCTGGCGCGTCTTGCGGCGGGGGGCAAGAACGGGGGGCGGTGCTGACGGCATTCCCAGGCTGACCGAGGTCACATGGACTCCCTTTTAGAATTCGAAGTTGCGAAGGTGCGGGCGGGACGGGCTAGGCGTGCTCGGCCAGAAGACCGGTCAGCGGCGCCCACACGGTGGTGCGGGTGCCCGAGATGGCACCGGCGGCTGCGAAGGGGTCCTGCCGCAGAAGGTCGTTCAAGGCCGCCTCATCGGCGGCCTTGAAGATGAGCAGCGCGCCTGCACCGTCGCCGTAGGGGCCGCTGGCCAGCAGGGCGCCGTCACGGGCAAGATCCGCGGTCCATTCGCGGTGTGCCGGGCGGCTGGCATCGCGGACCTCGGATGATTCTGCGTC
>NZ_CAKKMM010001685.1:0-1017 GCF_918698205.1 Microbacterium sp. Bi128
GCTCATCGACGTCTTCTACGACGGCGTCGCAACAGCGGATCTGTTGCGACGCCGTCGTAGAAGACGTCGATGAGCTTCACAAAGGTCTCGTGGCCGCCCACGGCGTCATAGAAGTTGTCCGTGTAGCCGGGCTGGCTGAACGGATCGTTCTGCAGCAGCTGCCTGGGCTGGCTGGGTTCGCTGGCGCTGGGAATCGTCATTTCACTATTCTCCGGCCTTCTGCTGGGGTGCGCTGTCGGCCTCGTCCGCCGGGGACGTCTCGGGCGGAATGTACGTGCCCTGGGAGCGGTTGCCCACGCGCAGGATTTCGCCGTTGCGCAGGTACCAGATGGTGCCGTCGTCGGCCCGGACCCGGGTGATCCGCAGGTTCATGGCCTCGACCGTGCCCACCACCTCGGAAGTCTCGATAATGTCGCCAATGCCGTACTGGTCCTCGAAGGTAATGAAGATGCCGGCGAGGAAGTCGCGGATCAACTGCTGGGCCCCGAAGCCGATCGCCACACCGAGGATCCCGACGCTCGTCAGGATGGGAGCCACGTCCACGTTCAGGTACTTGAGCACGTACACGATGGTGAGGACGGCGATCAGGACGCCGACCACGCTGCGGAGCAGTGCGCCGATTGTCTCTGCCCGCTGGACGCGGCGTTCATGGTCCAGGGCGCGGAACGCCGGAGCCACCCAGCGGAAGTGCGACTTCTTGAAAAGTGTGCTGCCCGCCGCGACCCGTTTGGTGATTCCGGTGATCACGAAGGATGCCACCAGCCACACGGCGACGCCGATGCCCAGGCTGATGAGGCCACCTGGCAGGTTGACAGCCGAGATGTCCGGTGCGGTGATGGGTTCGATGGTGGTCAGGCTGATCATCGGTGAGGGAAAACTCCTTGTTTACTGCAACCCTGCTGCCAGCCGGCAGCAGGGCTGGGCGTCCGGAAAGGCAGCTGGCGTTCGCCGGGCGCATAACGCTCTGGTCTACTTCAACATTAGCGCCGTAGCGTGGCCCCATGCGCATCCTGGTCC
>NZ_CAKKMM010001686.1:0-1014 GCF_918698205.1 Microbacterium sp. Bi128
ACGCAACACTCATGCGCGGCGCCGGGACCACCCTGGACGCGCTCTCAACGATCGCCGCCGCCCGCGGCATCATGGGAGCGCCGGGCCAGGAGACGGTCCGCGACGACGATGCCGTCGCCGGATCGCTCCGGAACGTCGTGGCCACCATCGTCGCCGGCGAAGGCGTGGATCCGCGGGAGGACCTCGAGCGGCTCGGCGTCGGCTTTGTCGTGCTCCGGGTTGCCGATTCAGCCTCCGAATTGACGGCCAGCCGAATGGACGCAGTCCCCGGACTTGTCGCCGTCGGCCAGACGGGGACGGGCTGGCTCTGGCGGGTCAGCCCGCAGGACCGGCCCGGCATCGCGGACTCCGACGTCGCGCACCGGGTCCGGGTAGTGGACGGCAGCGGCGCCGCCATCGGACTGCTCCCGTCCGAAGAAGTCTCGGCGGCCGGCACGGTCCCGGCCGGCCCCGAGGGCCGCCTTGTGGTGCTCGCCGAGCGGGCCGATCCGGGCTGGAGCGCCTGGCTTGACGGGCGCCGCCTGACCTCAACGACGTCGGGATGGTCGCAGGCCTTCACACTGCCGGCCCAGGGCGGCCAGTTGAGCATCCGTTACGAAGCGCCGTGGGCCGTCCTGATCGGGATTGCGCAGGCCGTGATGATCGGGCTGACCGTCCTCCTCGCCGTTCCCATGCCTGCCCGCCGGTCCAACACCGGCCTGTCCAGGGACGAAGCCTCCCTGCGTAAGGAACATCAGCATGTCTAAGGGCGACAACGAAAAAGAAACCGAAACGGAAGCCGAGACGGGTCCGTCGCCGCGGAAGCGGCGGCTGCCGCGGGCCGGAGTGATCGGCGGCATCCTCTCCGCGGTGGCCCTCGTTGCCGCGGGCGGCGGCTTGGTATCGGCGGCGTCGCTGACGCCCCAGAACCCCGCCAGCAGGCAGCTCGAGGCCCCCGTCGCCGCGGTTCCGGCCGGCAGCAGTGTCGGGGTCTGCCCGGGCCCGGCCCGGCTGCTTGAGGGCACCCCCGTGGGC
>NZ_CAKKMM010001687.1:0-1011 GCF_918698205.1 Microbacterium sp. Bi128
TCCTTGAGTGGCCTCAGCCCAGTTTTCAGGTAGGTCAGGAAGACGACCAGATCACCCGGGGTCATCACGTGCTGCATCACCCTCCATCCGCCGGCGGCCAGGACCACCGCCGTCGCGATTCCCGTCAGGACGTCGGTCTTCCGTTGCAGGCTGGCGGCCAGCCGCAGCGTGACCACGCCGGAGCCAAGTGCCGACTGGTTGCTCTTGCTGAAGCCCGAGCTGAGGGTGTCTTCGAGTCCGTACGCCTGGACTTCGCGCATTGCGCCCAACGTCTGGGCGGCGGTGGTGGCCAGGGCGCTTTCACCCTTGCGTGACTTGCGGGCCGCCGTAGTAATCGATCCCGAGTTCTTGCGGGACACCAACACGAATATCCCGATGGACACGAACGTCACCAGTGCGATCAAAGGATCGAGCCAGAGCATGATGATCATCATTGCTACCAGCGACACGAAATTGCCGATGAGGGGGAGCCCCGCCGTGACGGCCACATCCTGCAGCCGGGACACGTCTCCGACGAGCCGCTGGACAGTGTCGCCGGTGGAGGCGCGGCTGTGGTGGCGCATCGACAGGCCCTGGAGGTGGCGAAAGGTTCGGGCGCGCAATTCGGAGGAAATCCGGGTACCCACCAGGGCAAACGAAATCGCGGACACGTAGCCGGCCACGGCCCGGATCAGGCAGATGACAACCACCGCACCGGCGCAGAGGAGCAACACCTCCGCGCTCGCCTCCACGCTGAGCGGGGACCTGCGCAGAGTGGCGCCGAGTGAGTGTGAGACGGAGTCGAGGACGATTTTCACCGGCCACGGCTCAAGAAGCCGGAAGAGGATTTCCACGGCCATGGCAATGAATCCCCAAGTGATGAGCAGCCTGTGCCCGCGCAAATGCGGGCGGACGCACCGTAAGGTCCGCCGCAGCGGTGAGAGTTCAGCCGGTGGGCTGGTGCGGGTCCGTCGCCACAAGGTCCGCCAGCTGCGGGGGTGCGAATGCCTGGCAGTGGTGGTCATTGCCGGG
>NZ_CAKKMM010001688.1:0-1004 GCF_918698205.1 Microbacterium sp. Bi128
GGATTGCGATGGACCAGCCCTCGCTGGCCAGGCGGTCGGCGGCGGCACGGCCGATGCCGCGGGCTGACGCGGCTCCGGTCAGGACCACGGTGCGTTCAGTGGGGAACGGGGTAATTGATGTCATGACGAAGATTCCTTCGGGGGTTTCGGATCAGGATACTTTGGCCGGGTCGACGGCGGCAGCCGCTGCGACCGCGGGGTCAAGGCTGGCGTCGCCTTCGGGGCGCCGGCGGGCGTACAGGTAGGTGGCCACGGCCGTGATGCACAGGCACAGGGACAGGAACAGGAGCCCGCTCTGGTTGCTTCCGGTGGCGTCCTTGAGGAGGCCGACCGCGTACGGGGAGATGAAGCCGCCGAGGTTTCCGAGGGAGTTCACCAGGGCCAGCCCGGAAGCGGCAGCCGCACCGGTCAGTGCCGCGGAGGGCATCGAGAGGAAGGGGGCGATCGCCCCGTAGATCCCCATGGCGGAGAGCGTCAGACCGACCATCGCGAGGAACGGGTTGACCGGGAGCAGGTAGCCGGCGGCCACGAGTCCGACGCCCGCAAGCACCATGCTGACCGAGGCGTGCCAGGCACGCTTGCCGGTCCGGTCCGCGCGCTTGCTCCAGAAGTAGACGAATACTGCGGCCACGGCATAGGGGATGAAGACGATGAAGCCGACCTCTGCCGTGGAGAACTTGCCCAGGGCCGCGACGATGGTGGGCATCCACAGGCCCAGGCCGTAGATCCCGCACACCAGGCCGAAGTACAGGGCGGAGTAGACCAGGGTGCGCTTGTCCTTGAGCCCGGCCATGAAGTTGTGCTTGCCCGACTGGGACTTGGCGGCCAGTTCGGCGTCCATGGTGGCGGTGAGCCAGTTGCGCTCGTCGGCTTCGAGCCATTTGGCGTCCCGCGGACGGTCCGTCATGAGGATGGGTGTCAGCAGGCCGAGGGCGATCGCCGGGATGCCTTCGATGATGTAGAGCCACTGCCAGCCCTGGAGGCCCATGACGCCGTCCATCTGC
>NZ_CAKKMM010001689.1:0-1003 GCF_918698205.1 Microbacterium sp. Bi128
CCTGGCCGACGGCACGCCGATCGCGGACGAGTCGACCGCCGGGCTGCTGAAGATGGCCATGCTGCTGCCCAGCAACAACATCTTCGCGCTGCTGTCCCTGGTCGAGGCAATCAAGACCGAGCCGTATGACCCCGCCGAAGCGGTCCCCCACATGCCGATGCTCCTCGTGGCGGGGGAAAACGACGACCGGGCCGCCACCATGCCGGAGCTCGCCGCCCTGGGCGCCAAGGCCGGCGGCATGGTCGAACAGCTCGTGCTGCCGGGCCGCAACCACACCAACGCCATCACCAGCCGCGCCTTCAAGCAAGGCGCCATCAGCTTCCTGGGCGTCTAAACCCGCCTCACACAAGCAACGCGGGGTCACTTACGGCCCATCCGAATGATCTGGATGGGCGCGAAGCGACCCCGCGTTGCTCTTTAACCCAGAGGGGCACGGACCTTGCGGTCCGCGCCCCTCGTGCTTGCCTGGTTGCTAGTGCTTTGCGGCTTCGGCCGGCGCGTGGTGCGCGACGCCGAGCGGGCGGCCCTTCGTTTCCCCGGCCAACAGGACGCCGACGGCGGAGATGACGCAGAGGATCATGATGTAGATGCCGATGGAGCCGGTCCAGTGGGTGCCCTGCAGGAGGACTTCCGCGATGGTGGCCGCGAACGCGCCGCCGAGGATCGCACCGAAGGCGTAGCCGATCGAGATGCCCGAGTAGCGCACCTCCGGCGGGAACATCTCGGCGTACATGGCGGACATGGGGCCGTAGGACAGGCCCAGGCCGACCGTGAGGACGAACAGCGCGACGCCGTAGAGCACGATGTTCTTGGTGTCGATGAGGGCGAACATCGGGATCATCCAGGCGAAGACAATGCCGTAGCCGATCAGGAACGTCTTGACGCGGCCGATCTTGTCCGAGAGCCAGCCGCCGACCAGCGTGAAGATCAGCCAGCCGAAGGAGGCCAGCGTGGTGGCGAGCAGGATCTGCGGGGTGGGCATCTTCAGCGTCTTGGTGGCGTA
>NZ_CAKKMM010001690.1:0-1002 GCF_918698205.1 Microbacterium sp. Bi128
GTCCAGAAGAACGGATGCCAAAAGCAGAAGCGGATATTCACAATATACAAGCGGAATTCCCCGCCCGCCCAGGCCAGGCGCTGCCGCCACCAGGCCCGCAGCGTCGCTGGTACCTCCGTGTTCACGGCGAACGGAATGTGTGTCATACGGTATCCAAGGCGCTCACCGAGCAGTCCTGTCTCAACATCATTCCCCTGGAAGAAGAGTGAATGCTGCGCCATGATGGCACGCATTGCGGATGTTGTTCCTGCGTGGCATGCCCCGCTCAGAAGCCACGGCATGACGAACCTGAGGCGCATGGCCAGGCGGTACTCATGCCGCTGCAACTGGACCAAGGCGGGACCCTCCGCCTGCGGCACCAGTTCAATGGAGGCGACATCGTCACCCCGCCTCCGAAGCTCTCCCACCAGCTCTGACAGCGGGCGGACCGACGTCGTGTCCGCATCCAGACATACGACGTATTCAGCGTCAACGGCAGATTCCAGTGCGTCCCGAATGACTCGGTCACGGACTGTACCGCCAGTTCGGCGACCAGTTCCGACAGAAGGCGCAACGTAATCGCTGAGGAATACCCGGAAACCATGAGTCGTCGCAATTTGGTCGAGCGACTGCCTGAAGCCGTCGGACTCACCGGATGTCGTACAGCGGATGACCTGGGAGCCGTAGCTGTGGAGAAAGTCGACGTTTGTCAAATAGCGGATATCGCCATAGATGGGAACCAGCACGTCGAATGACAAACCCTGAAGCGACTCACTGCCGGCTTCCCGGACCGCCGTTCCGAAGCGGCTGCTGCGGGCCGCCCCGACAGCGTCAACTAAGACTGCGAGAAGTGGCAGTGCCAAGAGCGCCAGAAGAGAGGCTGTCCAGTCCATCGTTTACCTTTCCGGCCGTATTGAATTCGAGGGCCTCGCGAACGAGTGCAGGATGCGCGCCGTGATCGACGAGCTCGCGAAGAAGTTCCAGTGCAGGGTCAATCGGATAGGTTCCAACATCAACCTTCAG
>NZ_CAKKMM010001691.1:0-1001 GCF_918698205.1 Microbacterium sp. Bi128
CTCCACATTGCCCGCGTAGGTGAGCTTGTCGAGGACCGTGACGTGGTGGCCGGTGTTCTCCAGTACGTAGTGGACGAAATTGGAGCCGATGAAGCCGGCGCCGCCGGTGACGAGGAGTTTCTGCATGAGGCCAGCTTACCGAAAGGCCGTTGCCGGCTCAGACCCGCCGGCGGGTCCTCCGGAGGGCTTCGACCATGAGCCGGACCAGCATCACGCGGGCCGCGACGATCTTGGGCAGCGACCGCAGGCCGGCAGGCGTCTGGTTCGATTCGTGGATCCGGCGGTAAATGGTCGACTCGTCAAGGTGGGTTATCGATCCGGCTACATTGCCGCAGATGGCCAGCCAGAGATCGTGTGATTCCCGGACGTAAGCGGGAATCGGGGTGAAGTAGCGGGCAGCCTCCCTGCGGAAGGCCATGCCGCAGCCGTAGTACGCCCGGTACCCGATCAGGATGGCGAACAAGTTTGCCACGTGCCGCCGCGAGTCCGCGGACTTCAGCCGCGGAATCCAGGGCCGGTTTCCGCCGCCCAGCATGTCGAAATTGCTGGCGACCACCATAGAACCGGACAAGGCAGCGAGCATCAGCTCCAGCCGGCCCGGAATCCAGACATCGTCCTGGTCGGACAGGAACACGTACTCCCCCCGGCTCAGCCGGATCGCTTCCTCGAAGCTGCGCACGTACCCCCGGTTGACAGGCGAGCGGACGAGGCGGATCCGCGGATCATCGATCCCCTCCACGATCGCGGCAGTCTCGTCGGGGGACGCATCATCGACCACTACGAGCTCGTCGTCGGGACCCAACTCGGCGAGGATGGACGCTATCTGCTCCCGGACAAAGGCCGCACCCTTGTAGGTGGCCATGCACACGCTGGCCCTGATCTTCGGCACGCCGGGGCCATTCTCGTCGTTCATGCGAACCACTCTAGGCGACTCCTGGGCCAGGGGCCGGAGCGGCGCAATCGCGTATCATCGTTAGGTCAAGCCCCCCCAGCACGAGGAC
>NZ_CAKKMM010001692.1:0-1001 GCF_918698205.1 Microbacterium sp. Bi128
CGCCGGTTCCAGCCAAAGGCCGTCCCGCAACTGCGGGGCGGCCTTTTGCCGTCCTGCGCCGGGACCCCGTGGCGTGCGAAACGTTTGGCATCCGGGACCCTTGGTGCCGCCGGACTTGCCGGTTAGGCTGTCCCGGTGACTACGCCGTCGTACCTCATCGAGGAACTCTCCCTGCCCGCCAGCCTTGATGCTGCCGACACCGATGCCGCTGATACGGCAGAGTTCCTCGAATTCATGGAACTCTGTGATGAGCTCATCCTGCAGACTTGGGGCAACCTGGACCGGGCATCGTCCGCGGCGGCCCGCCTGCAGTACTGGCGGGACACGGCGTACACCCGGCTGCGGCTCTTCTTCGTCCGCGTCGACGGGCGCATGGCGGCCAACTCCTGGGTCCGCTGTGAACTGCAGGAGAATCTGGGCAGTGCGCTGCTGCAAGTGAGCGTCCTGGATGCCTTCGCCGGGCGGGGGATCGGCCGGGCACTGCTGGAGCACGCCGAGGCGCTGGCCTCCGCCGACGGGAGGACCATCCTGCAGACCTTCACCGAGCACCCGGCCGATTTCGACGTCGATGGCACCAACCTCATCAAGCCCGCCACGGGGACCGGAGCGCTGCCCGCCGGCGCGCCGGGCGTCCGCTTCGCCGGAAAAGCCGGCTACCGCCTGGAGCAGGTCGAACGGTTCAGTTCGCTCGACGTCCCGCCCGCCGCGGACCTCGACGCCCTGGAACGGGACGCCCTGGCCCGCGCGGGGGACTATGAGCTGCTGCACTGGACCGATTCCTGCCCGGAGGAACATGCCGCCCAGCTCGCGGTGCTCATGTCCCGCATGAGCACCGACGCCCCCTCCGGTGCGCTGAGTTACGAGCCGGAAATCTGGGACGTCGCCCGGGTCCGCCACGTCGAGGACACCTGGCGGCGCGCCGGCCAGTCCTCCCTCGTGGTGGCGGCACGGCACCGGGCCAGCGGCGAACTGGCCGCCTATACCGGCCTGCAGACCACTGC
>NZ_CAKKMM010001693.1:0-1000 GCF_918698205.1 Microbacterium sp. Bi128
TGCACGCCCTGAATCCGGCGCTGGTGGTCCTCTCCATCACAGGATTCGGGCACGACGGGCCCGAATCCCAGCGCAGCGGCTACGACCAGATCCTCCAGGGCGAGGCCGGGCTGATGTCCCTGACCGGATCCGGGCCGGACGATCCGCAACGGGTCGGGGTTCCCATCGCCGACCTCCTCTCCGGCATGTACGGGGCGTTCGGGACCCTCGCGGCGCTGCTCCAGCGTGAGCGGACCGGCCAGGGCCAGATCGTCCGCACCTCATTGCTCGCGGCCCTGATCGGGGTCCATGCCTTCCAGGGCACCCGGGCCACGGTTGCGGGCGAAGTGCCGAAGGCCCAGGGCAACCAGCACCCGTCCATTGCCCCCTACGGACTGTTCCACTGCCGGCAGGGCAGGGTGCAGATCAGCGTGGGAAGCGAAAAGCTCTGGAAATCGTTCGCCTCGACGTTCGGGATCGACGCCGCGCGGCCGGAGTTCGCCACCAATGCGGACCGCGTGCGCAACCGCGAGAAAGTCATCGAAGAAGTGGAGCGGGTGTTCTCCGATTTCGAGGCGGAGCCGCTGCTCACCAAACTCAACGACGCCGGCATCCCGGCCGGCAAGGTCAGAACCCTGGACGAAGTCTACGAATGGGAACAGGTCCACTCGCAGGGTCTGGTGGTCGACGTCGAGCACAAAATCCTCGGCACCGTGAGCCTGCCCGGCCCGCCGCTGCGGTTCTTCAGCGCCGCCGGCACCACCGAAACCACGTTGACGTCCCACACCGCGCCGCCGCTGCTGGACCAAGACGGGGAGCAGATCCGGCGGTGGCTGGGGCTGACACCCGGCACCCCAGCGGGCGCGGCCACAGTCACCGGCCAGGAAGGCCCCCGGGCATGCTGACCCGGCAGAAGGTCCGGCACCTGGACGCCACCGAACTCATCACCGCGGTCCTCGATCCCGGGTCCTACCGCAGCTGGGACGCGCCCGTGCTGGACCCCGATCCCGGCCCCGAGTAC
>NZ_CAKKMM010001694.1:0-1000 GCF_918698205.1 Microbacterium sp. Bi128
CCTCAAGGACGCCGCCACGAAGGCCCAGGTGCTCCCGTATCTGACCACGGCCGATCACGTCCGGGTCGGCGCGCCGGTGGCGTTCAAAACCAACGTGGTGCTCAGCTACGCGAACAATGCCTGGAAGTTCCAGCCCCTGACCCAGCTGACGGCCGCCAACGCGGACACCGTCCAGCCGGCCAGCTTCGGCGCCACCCGCGCGGACACCCCCGCGGCGGTTGGCGGCAATCTCAAGCTTGCCTCCTTCAACGTGCTGAATTACTTCCCCACCACCGGCGACCAGATCTCCGGCTGCACGTTCTACCCGGACCGGGACGGCAACCCCATCACGGTCAAGGGCGGCTGCGACGTCCGAGGCGCGGCGAACGCGGAGAACTTCAAGCGGCAGCAGGACAAGATCGTCGCGGCGATCTCCAAGTCCGGGGCCGACGTCGTCACGCTCATGGAGGTCGAGAACTCGGCCCAGTTCGGCAAGAACCGGGACGACGCCCTCGCCAAACTGGTGGATGCCCTGAACATCGCCACGCCGGGGATCTGGGACTACGTCCGTACGCCCGCCAACGCACCCCCGCTGGCGGACGAGGACATGATCCGCACCGCGTTCATCTACAAGTTGGCCGCCGCCGAACCGATCGGCGAATCCATCATCCACAACGACACGGTCGCGTTCGCCAGCGCCCGCAAGCCGATGGCCCAGGTCTTCAAGCCGGTCGGCGCCTCCGATGACAAGAAGTTCATCGCGATCGCCAACCACTTCAAGTCCAAGGGCTCCGCCGCGACGCCGGATGACACCGACAAGGGCCAGGGCGCCTCGAACCTGGCGCGCACCGCCCAGGCCAAGTCCCTGCTGGCGTTCGCCGACGAACTGCAGAAGTCCAAGGGCACGGACAAGGTCTTCCTGATCGGTGACTTCAACTCCTACGCCAAGGAGGATCCGATTAACGTCCTCACGGGCGCCGGGTACGTCAACCAGGATGAGAAGGCCAAGAACGCCGACATG